>JAFGIX010000045.1 GCA_016929395.1 Candidatus Zymogenus saltonus | reverse complement strand
CGGGAATCCAAAATATGTCATTCCCGTGAAAACGGGAATCCAGATTAATACCTTTCTGGATTCCCAATCGAGTTGGGAATGACAGCATAAGATTCCCAATCAAGCTGGGAATGACAGAATAAGACTCCCGGTCGAGCTGAGAATGACAGGATGGATTCCTATCAAGAAGGAAATGATAAAATACTTCATCCCATTAGGAAACGGGAATCCAAAATATGTCATTCCCGTGAAAACGGGAATCCAGATTAATATCTTTCTGGATTCCCAATCGAGTTGGGAATGACAGCATAAGATTCCCGGTCAAGTTGGGAATGACAGCATAAGACTCCCGGTCAAGTTGGGAATGACAGCATAAATCATTCCTGCGAAGGCAAAGCAAAGGAGAGAGCTGAAAAAATATAAAACTCCTTTGTAGAATTATTGCGTATTTATAGATCCCATCAGGGTGAAATTTTTTCTGAAAAATTCAATAAAAAAGGGGGGCCATCTTCAGCCCCCCTTTGATTAAACATCTTTTCAGCCTGTTTTATCAGCTTATTTCATCGATCTCCCGCCGAAATCCCCTCGACCCCCTCCCCCCGTATCTATATATCATCCGCAACCCTACCAGGTTGCGCTCCAGTTTCCGCTCCCGTAGTTCGAGTAGATCGTGAGCTTGAACTTCCCCGTCCCGTTTAAGGTGACGACATTGTTTTCGGCAAGATTATATTCCCCGACGGCGGTCCCGCCGCCCGGTCCTGTAACCTCGACCCAGAAATCGGCCGAATCTTTGGGGTAGGTAAAGGTCACCTCGAGAAGCTCCTTGACCTCGATCGGGATCTCGCAGGATTCTCCGGGGCCTTCAAGACTTCCAAACGCCGAACTCTCCATGACCGTGCATTTGGAATCGGAATCAAGGCCCGGTGTCTCCGGACTCTCGTCATCGGCCTTCAGGACATATGTTGCCGACCAGTTTCCCTCCCCCGCCTTGGAATAGACGTTAAGATAAAATGTGCCCCCGTTTAGAAGGACTATATCGTATCCCTTAGTCAGCTTGACGTCGTCCAAGAGCGTCTTTTCGTCTTCGCCGGTAATCTTCACCCAGAAATCCGCGGGCTCGGCGGGAATGGCGAACGACACCCTCAGCTCATCTATGTCGCCTGCCGCTACCTTGAATCTGGAAGAATCCCCTGGGCCCTTGAGATATCCCTTGACTATTACCGGCCCTTCCCCTTTGACAGGCATATCGGAGTCCGGCAAACCCTCCCCAACGGAAGACCCGGAAGATTCGGGGGATATTTTTTCGCCATCCCCCCCTGAGACGGTAGAGACCTTTTCGCAGCCCGCAAAGGCCAGGACAAAGACCAGAAATAACAGCAGGAATAATCTCGGCGGCCTCATTACAAATGTCTCCAAGATAGACTTAGAATCTACCGGTCTAAACGCCCTAATAAACAACGTTTCGTCCCAGACCCAGATTTTTTACCAGCCGGCGCTCCAGCATCCAGACCAGCTTGCCGCGGAGACCGTAATGCCCAAGGCCTTTTATCCAGCAAGCCGGGTGATCTCGCCGTTGTCGAGGTTGAATTTGCCAAGAACGATGCCTGTATCGGCCTTTACAACCTTAACCTGGAACTTCCCCGATCCCTTGGATTATTACCAAGGGGAACTTCAATGATACCTGTGCAACAAGCTTTGAAAGCGCAAGTTTCGCCGGGCACATAAGATTAACTTATGCAGGATTTCCCGACACAATAGCAGTATTAGTACCCCTCTGCTCCAATAGTGTAATTGGCGGACCAATAGCCGGCGCCACCTTTTGAATAGACAGTCAGATAGAAAACGTCGCCGTTAATAAGCTGAATGACACTCCCTTCGTCCAGATCAAAATCGCCGAGGACGGTGTTTCCATCCTTGCCTATGACCTTGACCCAGAAGTCCACCGATCCTTTCGGATATTCGAAGGGAACCTCTACCAGCTTTGTTGTGCCGGCGTCCACGGAAAAGGTGTAGGAATCTCCAGGTCCGTTCAGGTATCCGGTCTGGCTGTAAGAACTTGGCGTCATCGGCGTTGAGGGCGTCGGAGTTGCGGGTGTCGGCGTTGCGGGTGTCGGCGTCTCGGTAGTTCCGCTACCCTCTTTTATTTTGCCCAGCAGATCTTCGATCATATCGCACCCGGAAAATGCAAGGCTGAATAAAAACATTGCCGATAAAAACAATACTGTAAATTTCTTCATTTTTTTCTCCATCTCATTTTTTCTTTTAACTACATGCCATGTCATCTGGCAGTACACTGACTAAATGAACCAATAAAAGCATAGGAAATCAGCAGAAGTAAAAGAAACAAAACATTAAAAATATATTGCTCCTTCCACCCTGTCCAGATATTCCCGCCTCATTTGTTACTATAATACTATGTAAAAACATGTTTGTAAAGTACTTTTCCTCTTCTATTAGAATCACAAAATTGAAAATGTGATGTATATCACTTTTAACCGGAAAAATGTTCCGCCAAAAACGATATAATAACGGCAAATATCAGGGCGGGAAGGAGGTTTCCAACCTTGATTTTCACTCGTTGCGGAGACACTGCGGCTTCATTCTCACCGGCATCATCAATTCCTCCAAATATAAGGTTGAGCCCAATCCCCAGGATGAGAAGGCCTCCCGTTGAGGTAAGCTCGGCGATTACAGGGTCCGTTAGGATATTTTTCAAATATATCCCCATCACCGTCAATGCCCCCTGATATATAAACACGGGGATTATGGAGAAGATCACTCCGATCCCGAGGGTCGAGGCAAAGGCCACCGACGCCACCCCGTCAAGGAGCGACTTGGTGTACAGGATGGAGGCGTCCCCGTTTATCCCCTCTTCGAGGGAGCCCACCACGGCCATCGCCCCCACGCAGTAGACGAGGCTTGCCGTTACGAATCCGGTGACGAACGTCCCAGACCCCGACCTGAACTTCGATTTCAGCCACTCCCCGAAGCGGTCGAGGACCGCCTCGATGTCGATCACCTCGCCGAGGACGCCGCCAAGGATCATGCTCCCGGCCACGATCAGGACGTTGTTCGTCTTTATCGCCATCGATACCCCTATCAGGATAACGGCGAGGCCCAGACCCTGTATCAAGATTCTCCTTATCTTGGGCGTCACGAACCAGGAAAAGAAAATCCCCACGAGGGATCCAAAAACAACCGCAATTACGTTTACGATAGTTCCCTTCATCAATCCCTTCTTCCTTTCTTAACTATATACAAAAAAAGCCCCTACTACCAATACAGCAAAGACCGGAAAAAATCAACGATTTGTTTCGTCCCAACAAGCTCTCAGGGGAAAAAGAACCCCCTTCACAGGACAGAAAGCCCCCTGGCCAAAAAGTCCCTCAAACAGACCGTGAAATTGCTAACCAGGTCCCTCGATGCGTTGCAGATAAATATCCTGTGTCCGATGTGAAATATCTCCCGCTCGAGGTTTTGGATATCGAGCCTTTTTGGAAAGGGGTCTTTCATCGATTCCAAAAACTCCTGATGGAAAAGAAGCACCACCCTGTCGGTCATCCTGAGGTGGGTATCCACAAAGAAGATCGCAGCCCTGGGAAGTAAGGCGTTGACCCTGTTCAAGAAGCCGGCCACCTCTCCCACCTCGATCCCCTTCGGGGGCGAGGACTTCACCTCTATATATATCAGCTCCCCCTCGAAAAACGAGACCACGTCGAAATCGCCCCCCGACTTTGCCCCCGAAAACGTCACCCCCCAGATCGACGGCGATGAAAACTCCAGCCCCATGACCCGCGCCGTGAACCACTCCAGCGTCGCCCCGAAGCTCCTGACGGGCCTCTTCGCAAGCCTGAAGAGATCCCCAGCCCCCTCGACAATCCCAAGCTCGACCAGAAGCCCTATTTCCCTGGCCTTCGCCTCCCCCGACGAGAACCCCCCCAGCATCTCGACCGAAAAGCCGTCCTGGTGTTTTATTACGTCCCTCATGAGAAGCCGAACCGAGTAACGCTTCATGGCGCCGTAGAGGGCCTCCTCCCCGTCTTCGGAAAGCCCGTCAAAGATCAACTCCGACGTGGGGGAGTGATGATGAACCGTCATCCCCCTTCTCTTCAGGGCCGCGGAAATCCCCGCGTTTATCTCCGCCCCGGACACTAAAATCCCCTCGACAGACCCGCGCCCCGGGCGAGCTTGACCGCTTCCATGTACTCGTTTCCAGTGATAGTTCTGGCAATCTCGGCAAACTCGCAGGCCCTGTACTCGGGTCGGTACTGCTCCATGATGTTCACGTATGAATCGTTAGAGAGCTCCTCCGCTATGAACTCGAACGCCCTTTTCGACTCATCGGCCCCACCGGGCATTACGAGATGCCTTATTAGGAGACCTTTTGTCGCAATGCCCCTGAAATCGACCTTCAGGACGCCGACCTGCCGGTGCATCTCCTTTAAGACAGACTTTGCCACGTCCGGGTAGTCCGGCGCATCGAGATACCTCCTTGCCGAATCGGAGTCCGTGAACTTGTAGTCTGGCATGTAGATGTCGAAGATCCCTTCCAAGAGCCTGATTACCTCTATTGACTCGTATCCCCCGCAGTTGAAGACGAGGGGGACTTCGAGCCCCATCTCCACGGCCCTGGGAAGCGCCTCCACTATCTGGGGGACGTAATGGGTCGGCGTGACGAAATTTATATTGTGAGTGCCCTTCGCCTGGAGGGCGATCATCTGCTTGGCGAGCTCCTCCGTTGAAATCACCTCGCCCCTCGCCTCGTGACTGATGTCGTAGTTCTGGCAGAAGACGCACTTCAGGTTACAGTGCGTGAGGAATATCGTGCCGGAGCCGTACACTCCCACAAGGGGCGGCTCCTCGCCGAAGTGGGCGAAGGCGGAAGATACCATGAGAAGCTCCCCGGCCCCGCAGTACCCCTTTTCCCCGATGGTCCTGTCCACCCCGCACTTCCTGGGACATAAGGCGCATCCCTCAAGGAACCCATGAAGCCTTTCGACCCTCTCTTTAAGGAGGCCCGACTCGCAAAGGGAGATGTATGAGGGCTTGAAATTCTTTTCCTCTCTCATATAGAACAGATTAAATGAAAGAGATAGAAGACGCAAGTTTTTTTTCGTTTTGCATCAAAATTGGAACCTTATAGCTTACCTTAAATGTCTAAACGTGTTATATTGTCTGCACAGCAATTTATTTGGAGGTCGATATGAAAACGACAATAACCGACAGAAAAAATGTCATCCAAACGCCGCATTCCGGTATGAAGTATTCTGTTTTGTGCCTTCTAATCCTGCTTTTTTCCGTTTTCGCCCTATTTTTTCAGGGGTGTCGACCTCCCGTAATACAAAAACCCGCAATAAAATCCAAACCCAGGGTGGGACTGGTCCTGTCCGGAGGGGCGTCCAGGGGGTTCGCCCATGTGGGAGTGATCAAGGTCTTCGAAGAGGAGGGGATACCGATCGATATCATCGTCGGGACGAGCTCGGGGAGCCTGACCGGCGCCCTGTACGCGTATTACAAAGATGCGGATATGCTGGAGAAAAAGGCAAGGGAGATGGAGGTCGATGATATTTTCGACTTCAGCATAATGAGCATCGGCCTCGGTGTCGTAAAGGGGGAGAGGATACTGAAATTTATAGAAAAGAACATCAAGGTCAAAAACATAGAGGATCTGAAGATACCTTATGCGGCGGTGGCGACGGACATCTATACGGGGGAAAAGGTCGTCTTTAAGAGAGGCTCCATCTCGACTGCGGTCAGGGCGTCCAGCGCCATACCCGGGGTGTTCAAACCGGTTGCCGTGGGGCAAAAGCTCTTGGTGGACGGCGGCGTTGTGGACAACCTCCCCATCGATGTGGCGAGATCGATGGGGGCCGACGTCGTCATCGCGGTGGACATCTCCTCCAAATCGACAAACTACAAGATCAATACCGTGGTGGACATCATACTTCAGACAATAAACATAATGGGGTCCGAAATAAACAAGTACAAGGTAAAGGAGTCGGACGTCGTAATCAAACCCGACGTGAGCGGGGTGGGAATGATAGATTTTTCCAGGAAGGACTACCTCTTCCTCCAGGGGGAGCGCGCCGCCAGGAGGGCGCTCCCCGAAATAAGGAGGGCCATAACCGAGGCGTCAAAGTAATATCTATCTGGATTCCCGATCGAGCCGGGAATGACAGCATAGACCCTCGATCAAGCCAGGAAT
>JAFGIX010000044.1 GCA_016929395.1 Candidatus Zymogenus saltonus | reverse complement strand
TTTCTCTGTTTTTACAATACTTTGGAAAGATTTGATGTCCATGATTTACCTTATCATGGTGGCAAATCTTTTACAATCACCTAATATTAACTTGTCGTCTCGGAAATGGGAGGGGCCAGCGGTTTTGGGCCGGCCGGTGGACTGGTTTAGAGATAGGGTCTTCCGGAAAAGACCGGCGGTTAAGAAAAACGGGTCTGGGGATCGGGTCCTGACAAAGGGGCCGTTTTTCTATTTCGCTAAGGCTCGATTAGGAAGGCGGGATTAATACAACATCTAATCTTTCTTTGCCTTTTGGCATGGGGTTTGGATATAAGCCCCATGGATATTTGCCAAGAATATTTATATGGAAAGTAGCCTTCTTAAAAGGCTCATGGATGAGGTGAGGAGGATCTGCGGGGACGAGAAGTCCCACGGCGTCGGCCATGCGGAGAGGACGCTGGATATCGCACGGAAAATAGCGGCGGCCGAGGGTGGGGATATCGAGGTCGTCTCCGTTGCCGCAATCCTCCACGACATAGGGAGGAAAAACATCTTCGGCGATCCCGGGCACGGCGCGAGGGGGGCCAAGATGGCAAGGGAAATCATCGAGGGGCTTGAGGCCGATGTGGACGTTATGAAGGTCGTCGATATTATCGCGAGACACGACGAGCCGGGTCGAGATGTTAATGGGGGGGGCGAATCGCTGGAGCTTACAATCCTTCGTGACGCGGACAGGCTGGAGCTTCTGAGAATCTCTCCCGGCTATCTCGACCTCGAGAGGCTGAAGACAGACGAGGCGTTGAAACTCGTCCCCTACGTCCTTTCCATCCACTACCCGAATCCGGAAGGGGACCGGGAACTGATAAAGGCGATCGAGAAGACGAAGACGAGGGCCGAGGAGATATTGAGAGAACGAAAAGGGGGGAGGGATTGAGGCAGTTAAAGAATTTTATCTTGAACAGGCCTTGTAGCCCTTGATAGAAAAATTATTTTTGAGCTTTGAATGTTTGGCGGATGTCGGCCGATAAGGATTTAGATCGGCCGGCTTTGACAGATCGATATGTTACGAGGAAGATGGAAGATATAACAAGACAGACGGGCGAGATATCCTTCAGGGTGGACTTCGATGGGCGATGGTACGGCCCGGACGGTAAAGAGGTCAACGAGGCGAGTCTCTTTTTCTTGACCCAGAACCTGAGGTGGGACAAAGAGGGCTTTTTTATCGGCATGGGGTTCGGCCCGGCAAAGCTTATCGTGGAGGACGTGCCCCTTCACGTCAGAGGGCTCGATCTGGTTAAAAAAGGAGAGGCGAGGCACCTTACGATGACGCTCCTCGGGGGGGCGACAGAGGTCTTGAACCCAGAGACCCTTCACAAGAGGGGGGAGCATTTCTACTGCCGGGTTCGAGGAGGAAATATCCCGGCGAGGTTTATCGGTTCGGCGGTTGACGAGCTTACGAAGCACCTCAAGGAGGAGGGGGAGGATATATATCTGGTGCTGTAGCCCCACGGCGAGGCGGCGCAAACGGGATCGGGTTTTTGGATTCGATGGGGGGATTGTCGGGGGATTTGACCTGACTTGCACCTGCAGCGGATAAATAGTTTAGTATAGTTTATTGTCGATTTTTGGAATTCTATTATGGCCTTTGAGATAGTTGAAGTCAACCGAAAGGGGGATCTAAAGGATTTCATTCAATTCCCCTACGACCTGTACAGGGGGCATCCGGTCTGGGTTCCGCCGTTGAGGAGGATGGTAAACAAGGAGTTCGACAGGGAGAAGAACGGCTACTTCAAGCACGCCGACGCCGTGTTCTTCATGGCGGTGAATGATGCGGGAAAAGTCCTGGGGAGGATCGCCGCCTTCGTGAACCACAACTACCTTAAGCACTACGACGACGCCGTGGGATTCTTCGGCTCCTTCGAGTGCATAGATAACGTTGACGTTGCCAAGGGATTGGTAGATGCGTCGGCCCGCTTTTTGAGGGGGCAAGGCCTCGATTTCATTCGGGGGCCCTACAACTTCACCTCCCAGAGCACCGGCTTTTTAATCGAGGGATTCGACCAGCCCCAGACGGTGCTCTCCCCATACAACCTCCCCTATTACGAGGATTTGATGGAGGGAAGCGGCCTTAAAAAGATAATGGACCTGAACGCTTACTACGGCGATGTCCTCGAAAACTACAGGTTTCCCGACCGGTTTATACGCCACTACGATTATCTTGTCAAGAAGTACGGCATCAGGGTCAGAAACATTGATATGAAAAAAGTCGAGGACGATGTAAGGAAGATCATTCACGTCGGGAACCTGGCCTCGGCGAATAACTGGGGATTTATCCCCGTTGACGAGCCGGAGGTAGACGAGATCGTAAAAGATTTCAAGCTCCTAACCGATCCCGAGGCGGTTTTCATCATGGAGAAGGGTGAGGAGCCGATAGGCTATGCGGTGGCGCTCCCGGACGTCAATATCATCATCAAGAAGCTCAACGGCAGGCTCTTCCCATTCGGGATATTCAGGCTTAAGTTCGGATACAGGAAGCTGAGGGAGTACAGGCTCTTCGGGCTGGGGCTCGTGCCGAACTACCAGAAGAGGGCGCTGGACACACTCATCTATTTCCACGTCTTCGACAGCCTCTACAAAAAGAACGCCAGGCTCGAAGCGAGTTGGGTTCTGGAGACCAACAAGAGGATGAACCAGGCGCTGGTGAAGATGAACTTCAAGCTGGTGAAGAAGTTCAGGGTCTACCAGGCCGACCTAAAGAATTGGAATTAAGGCGGTTGGCTCCTCTTCTTTTCCCTCTTCCTCAAATCTGGGCCGTTTAACGGATTTTTTTGTTCAAGGGCCGAACCAAATTTTAGCTTGGCCTTAATAACGGGGCTGAAAACGGGAGTTACCGTCCGGTTTTCCTGGAGGTCTTTTCGGGATCACAAATCTTATCAGCTTACAGAGTAATATTCGGTTGGGCTTTCAATTTGAGCTAACCTCACCTTTACCCCAAAATATTTGTATATAGAGATCGAGCGTGAAGTGTGTTACATCCGTATGGGAGGCGAAGCTAATCACGCCGGAATCCCTCGTAAAAAAACAGGCCCGAAACACCTTTAGGCACTTCGGACCCTCTTAATACGTTTAACCCGGTTTTATAATCCGTTCAAAAGCTGTCTGCTTCCGGCAGTTTGTTTGTAAAAGGGCTTCCCCTTAACCGACCGTTATCTTCCTCGGCTTTGCCTTCTCCACCTTGGGGAGCTTGAGCGTCAGGACGCCGTTTGAGAAGTTGGCGTTTATCTTCTCCTGGTCGATGACCTCCGAGAGGGTGAACTGGCGAAAGAAATTGCCAACGCCGTACTCCTGCATGATGTAGTTGTGCGCCTCGTCCGCCGGTTTTACCTTCCCCACGATCGTGAGGGTGTCGTCGGCGATGTCTATATCAAGTTCGTCCGGCTCCACCCCCGGAATATCGGCGATCAGCGTCAGCTCCGCCTCCGTTTCAAAGATATCCACCTTGGGCCTGTAGTATATCCCTTCTCTGGTCCCCTCCGCCTTGGCGGCGACGTTAGTCTCGTCCTTCTTTCTCGCCTCTATCTCTTTGTCTTTCATTTTTTCCCTCCTTTTCTGTCGGAGTTTTTTGACTTAATCAATCTTTACCCTGATCTTCTTCGGCTTCGACTCCTCGGCCTTGGTGAGTTTCAAGGTTAGGACGCCGTTCTTGAGGCTCGCCTCCACCTTGTCCGGGTCTACCCTGTCGGAAAAGCTGACAACCCTTGAAAAGGCGCCCCCGCTCCTCTCCCTACGGTGAAAATTCACGTCCTCCTTCTCCTCGAGCTTCCTCTCTCCCTTGATTGTCACCTGATCGGAGACCACCGACAGATCGAGGTCCTTTTCTGTCAATCCCGGAATCTCCGCGGTCAAGAAGTAGTTGTCCTGGTCCTCGAAGATGTTCACGAGGGGAAAAAGCCCTGCCTCGGCGGACTGCCCTTCCGGAAAATTCTGGCTCCAGAGACGCGACATCTCCCTCTGAAGTCTCGAGAACTCGTTGAGGAAGGGATCCCTTTCAACATACCATCGATATCTTGCCATGATATACCTCCCGATTTTAGTTATTGTATATTGTTAGTGCTTGTTCACGATATAAATATAATCCGACTAACCGCTTTGTCAAGGCGGCTCGGTCAAAAAATCTGTTAGCTTTTCTCAGGGGACCTTATTCAAAACAGTTGACTTGGGCACGGTTTTCCAATACAATATCTAACCTATGATTGTCATTGCGGAAGTGGACAGGTCACTGGTGGGCCTCCCGGACTTCAAATCCGGTGATGGGCGCTAAAAACGTCCATGGTGGGTTCGATTCCCATGCACTTCCGCC
>JAFGIX010000043.1 GCA_016929395.1 Candidatus Zymogenus saltonus | reverse complement strand
TGGCATTGCCTCTCCTTTCTAATTTGGAGAACAGTACCATCTTACATCCAACTATCCCCCTTGTCTACTTTTTGGGGTCCATTACAGGACTGATAATCATGGTCTGACGCTTGGTTTGACGGTTGGATCTTACTTTGGCTCTTCAGACACTCGCTTAGAATTTGGAGTCGCTTTTATTCCATAAAATATTCCACTATTTTTGGAAAAAGTAATTATTTTTGGGGATTTATCGGTATATTCTGGGATAGTCAAAATTTGCTTAACTATTTGATATCACTCAAAAAACCTAATAATTACCCAGCTCTACCATACCTAGTACAAGGGACTACGAATTTGTTGGTCGTAAATTCGAGTCCTGCCAGGCGCGCCAAAAATTTCGATGACTTCAATGGGTTGATAGACATGTCAACCCATTCCCTTAAGCTGAAAACTCAAAGACAAGCCATATGGGAGCTTAGTATTCTTTTTAGGCTATCGTCGATGTAAAGCTCCTTAAGAAAATTGTCGTATTCGGATTCGAGATATTTTTCTTTGGTTTTTCGTCCTTGATAAAGGCGCTTGCAGGGACTCCGTGGGCTTCTGCGATCTTTTCGAGTCTCCTTTTGCTATAGTCATGGGAATCCTTTTCGATTCTATTGCGATTTGGTTGCGATTTAATTGATATATTTGAAATAATCCTTTGAGATAATCCCGCTTCTGGAGCAAGCTTTTCCCGGCTCTATCCCTTTTCCCCTCGAATCTTCTTGATCTCTGTATCCACCACATTGTTAATTGTAATAAAAAAAGCAAAAAAATCAATTGAATTCAGAAGTATTTTTCCTAAACCGATCTAAAGGTAGAAAGGGCCACCACCGGGGGGGTGGGGGTGGTGGGAAAGGTGAAGGCGGTCGACCGTCGCCTCAAACTACAAAAATGATCCCCTGCATTTTATACCGGCAAAGGCTGGCGGGGCTGTTTTTGTCGACATTCCCGCTTTAGCGGGAATGTCGACTTACACGGCATTATCCGGTATCCTGCTTCAGCCAATCCCTTTTGACATTCACGGCTCCGCGGTTGGATACTTGGGCAGGTTTTCAACGGCTGTCAGACCTTCTCAAGGACATGGACGCACATGGCGGCCTCCTCGACGCCGATGTTTCCGCCGCCGTTTTCCGTCAACCCTATCCTCGCGCCCTCCGCCTGCCTCTTTCCCGCCTCTCCCCGAAGCTGCGTGACGATCTCGTGGATCTGCGCCAGCCCCGACGCCCCTATCGGGTGGCCCCGGCTCTCCAATCCGCCGCTGGTGTTGATCGGGATCTTCCCGCCCAGCTTGGTTGCGCCGCTCTCGGCAAAGACGCCCCCCTCCCCCTCGGGACAGAAGCCCATGGCCTCGGTCTGGTGGAGCTCGCCGTAGGCCGTTGCATCGTGGACCTCCGCGATGTCGATGTCGCCTGGGCCTATCCCCGATACCTCATACGCCTTTTTGGAGAGCCTTTCGCCTATATCTATTCCATCTATCGGCCTGTCGGTGCCGGAGCCGAGGACGGACGCCCTGACCTTGACGGGCCTGGCGCCGGCCAGTCTTTTGAGATATTTTTTTGAGCAGACAATCGCCGCCGCCGCCCCGTCGCCTACGGGGGCGCACATCGCCCTGGTCAGGGGGTAGGAGATGAGCCTGTCGTTTAAGACCTCTTCCACGTTCATATCCTTCTGGTATTGGGAGAGGGGATTCAACGAGCTGTGGAAGTGATTCTTGGCGCTGATTGTCGCAAGCTGCCTCTGGGTGGAGCCGTACGTCGCCATGTGCCACCGGGCTCCGATGGAATATATGTCCATGAATATGCTCCTCCCCTCCCCCGGCGCCCCTGACTCTTCGGGGGTGTCTAGGTTCAGGCTCTTCCCCACATTAAGCAGGAACTGGATATGCTCGTTGAAGCCCTCCACGTCGAGGCACGTCGCATAGGCCTGAAATGACAGCGCCTTGTTCTCGTTGGTTATCTTCTCCACCCCCAGGGCCAGGGCCACGTCGTAGGTCCCGCAGGACACCCCGTGACAGGCGAGGTTGAGGGCGGTCGATGCGCCGGCACAAGCGTTCTCCACATTTGTGATCGGAAGCCCCTGAATTCCCATCGACCTCAATATCACCTGTCCCCTGATGGAGTGCTGCCCGTTGAACATCCCCCAGAAGGTGTTGGCCACGTACGCGGCCTCGATATCCTCTTTCTTTACTCCCGCGTCCATAAAGACAAGGTCAACGGCGTCTTTCGCCATCCCCTTTATCGTACGGTCCAGGTACTTCCCGAACCTTATCATCCCGACGCCGATAATATAGACATCTTCCATATTTTAACTCCTATTATTCTCTTAACGACCAACCTCAGGCAACAACCGCAATTAAAAGTCACTCAAATTCATATACAGATTTGCTTTCTCTTTTAGTCACAAAAATCCCCTGCCCGCCCTCACGCCTCAATCATATCCTTTATCGTCAAATATAGAGTCCAGGACTTGATCCCCGATTTGCCGTAATATTAATCTCAAAGCGAATGGGCGCCGGTCAACATCAGGCTGTCGTTGGCGCCGTCCTCGATCAGCGCGGCCCTTGCGTCCCTGAAGATCTTTTCGATCGGATATTCCCTGCTCAGGCCGTATCCGCCGAATATCTGGACGGCGTCGTTGGCAACCTCGAAGGCCGTGTTGGTGCAGAAAACCTTGGACGCTATGGAGTACTTGGTGTCCGGCGGCGTGTTGTTGTAATTGTATATCATCGCCGCGCGGGAGAGCGCCCTTGCCGCCTCCACCTTCATGAACATCGAAAACAGCTTGTGTTTTATCATCTGGTGCTCGAACAGGAGTTTTCCCCCCTGAACGCGCTCCCTCGAGTAGTTGAGAGCCTCCTCGTAGGCGGCCCTGGCCACGCCGGTGAACATCGCCCCCATGGCGGCGTTCGCGGTGGAAAGCGTCAGGTCGAGCATAGACTCGTAGCTCTCCTGATCGACCAGCATGTACTCCGCCGGCACCATCACGCCGTCGAAGAATATCTCCCCCTGATTCAAGGCCCTCTGGCCTATCTTGTTCAGGGCCCTCCCCCTGCTCACCCCCGGCAGGTCCAGCGGAACGATGCAGATGCCGCCGCCCGACATCCCCATCGAGGGATCTATCGTGAGGTAGAGGAGGGTGTGGGTGGCGATGCTTCCGTTGGATACCCAGGACGCCTTCTGGCCGTTTATGGCCCACTCGTCCCCGTCGAGGCGCGCGGTGACCTGCCCCGTTATCTTCGGATCGGTAAAGTTTGGGGTGCCCGGGGCCAGTGTATCCGTCCCGTGATCCGGCTCCGTGATGCCCCAGCAGCCTATGAAGGTGGCGTCCTTGTTATCGCAGTAGGGAAAGAGTATCTCGTCGGCCAGGCGGTCCGATGGGAGCATGGATGCGAAGAACGCCGGAAAGCACGCCACACCGAACGCTATGGCGAAGTCCGCGCTCCCCCAGGCGATCTCCTCTAAAACCATGTGGACTTCGAGCGGCTCGAGCCCAAGCCCGCCCCAGCTGTCGGGAATGAAGATGGTGTGATAGCCCAGCTCATACCCTTTCTTCATCGCGTTCCAGTAGATGGGGCTCTTTATGACATCCTCGGGATTTTCCAGCTTGTCAAGCTCAAGGCTTGCCGGCCTCAATACCTCCTTTGCAAACTTGTGGGCGGCGTCTTTCAGGGCGATCTGTTCGTCGGTGAGCTCAATGTTAAGGTCAAGGTAGCTCATGATAAGACTCCTTTTCATTTTACTTATAATCCTCGAATTTATGGACGTTTTGAGCATCTGGCGAGAACTTGTCTTTCAACACCCTGTCCAAGGCCTTCTCCGAGATGCTCTTCGGTATCTCCTCCACCACCTGCAGGTAAGACGGGATGAAGTTTGTCTCCATCTCCTTCTTGCACTTGTCGAATACGCTCTTTGGATCGATGGTCCCGTTTTCGAAGGGCTCCAGGGCGGCCACGAGGTCGCTCTCTCCGGGGGCGCCGCTTGCCGCGGGGATGCCGTAGACACAGACCTCGCTGACCTGCGGGTGCTCGCCTATGATCCTCTCGACGTAGTCCGGCTGGATGAAGTCCCCGGCGCGCCTGAGCTCCGTCCCCTTTCGGTAATCGAAGAAGAACCACCCCTTTTCGTCCCGGTGGACCATGTCTCCCGTCCTGAGCCACCCGCCCCTGGTCTTGTCGGCGCTCTCGTCCGGTCTCTTCAGGTAATCCACCTTCGTCTCGCCCTTGAGCATCTTGACTATCATCTCCCCCGTCACTCCCGGCGGCACCTCGTTGTCGTCGTCGTCCACGACCTTAAGTTCCATCACGCCGGGAAGCGTCTTTCCGAACGAGCCGATGGGGCCCACGCCCGGCGGCTTGAACGAGAATCCCCCCTCCACCGCGCCGTACCACTCGAGGATCTTGACGCCAAAGCGCTTCTCGAAGCCTTCCCAGATGGCCTGGGGGGTTCCGGCCGAGATGACGACCTTAACCGGGTTGTCCGCGTCGTCCGGTTTCTCCGGCTCGTTGAAGATACCCGCCATCATCCCGCCCAGGAGCGAAAAGGAGGTGCAGCCGTACTTGCGGCATATGTCCCATATACGGCTCTTGGTGAATCTCGCGCTTATCACAGCCTTGTAGCCGTTGCTGAGAGCGGGAAGCAGCGTCACCGCCTGGGCGTTGCCGTGGGTCAAGGAAAGACCCGAATAGAGGACGTCCCCCGGCCTGTATTTCCACGCCAGGAGGTTCAGGAGATTTATGGCGCCGGTGCGGTTGTTCCTCAAGATCACCCCCTTCGGGTCGCCGGTGGTCCCCGACGTGTATATGACCTCCATCGGATGGCGGACGTCGAATATCATCTGGTCGACCCTCTCCCAGGCGTCGGCGTTAAGCGTCTCGTTTAAGGCATGGTACCTGCCGGTCGGCTTGATCCCCTGCTCCTCCCTCCAGGCGACCGCCTTGAACTTCAGGTCGGAAAGCCCGCCCATCACCTCCTCCAGCTGACCGAGGCACTCCCCGGACACGATAATTCCCTTGGAGTCTGAGTTTTCAAGAAGATATTTAAGGCGCTCCCCCCGGGAGCGGGGGTCTATGGGCACCACGACGGCCCCGACCACCGTCGCCGCGGTCACGGCGTAGATAAACTCGGGGTGGTTTCTCATAAAGAGGGCGAACCTGTCCCCCTTCCCTATGCCGTTTTTCAGAAGCAGCCTCGCGACCTTGTTGGACGCCTCGTGGATGTCCGAGTATGTGAGTATATCTTCCCCCAACTCACCCTTCTCGAACACGATGATCTCCTTGTCGGGAGTCTCGCCGGCCCTGATCTCTATGAGGTGCCCCAGGATGACCGGGTTCAATTCTAACTTGGCAGACATTTTTCAACTCCTCCACTCATTCTTATTCCTCTATCGCCCCGATGAATCCCCGATCGTAGGTTGGGAACTCCTTCTTGAATATCTCGTCCCAGAACTCCTGGGTCCAGTACTGGTGCCGATCGAAGAAGGGGTCGCTCTTCCCGGCGGCCACCGCCACGGAGATCGATATGTCCACGTCCTCGATGACGCTCATGGCCAGAGCGCTCATGCCGTATGTGGAATACACCCTGCAGTAGAGTCCCAGCCTCCACGCCATTGAGGCGGCGGCGTTTGCCGCGATCATCACGTTGAGGTTCTTGAACTGGCACGACGGACCGCGCCCGGTAAGGGCCTCCACCTCCTCGGTCTTGTTCAGCTCCGCGCAGGTGCGGTATCCGCAGGCCCCGCAGTTCCAGTTGAGGTCGCTCTTTCTCTTCTCGCCTATGATCAGCATCCTGCCGTCCATATCGATGAGCTCCTTCATGGCCCGGCCGTCCCTGGCCGCCAGGGGAGACATATCCGCCAGTGAATAGCAGAACTCCCCTATCTGCTGCATCTCCTCGTGTCCGATGGAAATGATCTTCGTTTTGTTCGTCTTCCCAAAACGGTAGCTGTTGTGGGCGGCAATCGCCATGAGCTCCACCGCCCTGTCCAGCCCGCCCTTGATAAGTTCACTTAATTCGGTAACAGCCATGATACCCTCCTTAACTGTATATCGAGCGAAACTGCGGATAGAGCCTCCTTATGACCCTGTCCATCATCGTGCGCTCGTTGATCTCGTCATAGCGAACGGGAATGTCTCTGAAGGGGCTCTTTTCCGAAACGGACAGGGCCAGCCCGATGGCTATGCCGGTATCCTTTGGCAAAATACCCATCTTCATGGCGGCGGCCCCCGCCGACCAGAACACCCCGTAGTCTATCCCGAGGTTTCTGGCGAGGGATATTCCCCCGTCCAGGGCAAAACCCATGTTATCCGCCCTGAGAAAACAGAGCGGCCCCGTGAAGGCCAAACCCGGCTCCTTGGGCAGTTTTTCGACCTCCCTCATGTACTCGCACGTCACGTACCCGCAATAGTTGCAGTTGATGTCGGCGGGGTCGGTAAGGGACCTCAAGGACGACATGATCAATAGGGCGTTAGCGTCCCTCAGCATGGCCGCGTCCCTTTTGAAGAACTTCCACGCCGGATTGTCCGCGCTCATCTCCTCCATCTTGATGCAGATGTCCTCGATATCGGCGTCGTCATGGTAGAGCTGGATGGCGATCTCGCCCACACCTCCGAGCCTCGGGGAAGTCACCGCCGAGGCCAGTATGAGCTTTGCCGCAATCAGGGCGGCTTCTTTTCTTGCCTCTTCGTATTGTTTCAGGCTTCTCTCCATTTTTCTCCCTCCTTTTAATCCGTGGAAAGACCCTTTTCCTTTGCGATCCTGGGGTAATTCTCGTACGCGGGCTTAAGAAGGGGCAAAAGCTTCAGAACCTTCGGCATCGGGCCCTTCGCCTTTATCAGCCCCTTGGCCAGTGCGACCGGCATCGATACGTTTTTAAGCCAGAAGTCGTGGCAGGTATCCCCCGAAAGCTTCATCTCGATGGTCGGCTTCATGTCGGAAGCCCCCAGTACGACGCCATCAGGCGTCAGCCAGATATACCCTTCCGGATCGAAGATATCGAACTTTATCGTGATACCGGATTCCACATACTTCGGACCCACTTCGGGATGCTCCATTAGGAACCTGAAGAGACTCCCCAGAACATCGTACATCTTCTCGGTGCTTTCAAAAATAGGCATGATTTACCTCCCTGATAAAAGGTTTAGACTCAATCCTTGACACTGAGTATTTTATCGATGGTGTCCTTCACCACCTTTGTTGCCCACTCGTCTGAATGCCTCGACCTGTCGAGGTACCACCTCGAAGCAACACCCTGATATACTGCGGATATGGCCCTCGCCGTTTCGGCCGGATTTACCTCCTTTATCTTCCCCTCTTCGATGCCGTCCATAATGGACCTCTCCAACATGGTGACCCAGCCCGTTATCCAGTTGTGGAATGTGGCCTTGAAATCCTCTTCATATACGGCCCTGTACATACACTCGAAGAAGAGGGGATACCCCACGGGACCATCGGGATCGGCCGAATCATAGAGCCAGTCGGCGAAGGACTTTATCTTCTCCACAGGGTCTTCAAGTTCCGCCATCACCCTCTTTCCCCTCTCGAAGATTCCATTGAAAAAATCCTCAAAGACCGCCTTGAAGAGACTGCTCTTTGTGGGGAAGTAGTGCAAGACGGCGCCCTTTGAGATTCCGGCGCTGTCCGCCACGTCCTGGATGCTGACGGAAAAACCGCTTTTTTTCGCTATAACCTCCTGGGCGCAGGAGACTATCCTCTTTACCTTTTCGGAACGAAGGTCATCTTTCAATTTGACTGTACCTCGACATGTTTTTTGTTCTTATTAAAATGAAAGTGTATATCTCTCGTTGTAACTTCCCTGGACGGTCGGACGGTCGGACGGTCGGACGGTTACAATATGAGAGTGAGATTAGGTGCAGGTGCAGTAATAGTAGCAACAGCAGCAGCATTAGTAGTAGTAGTAGTAGTAGGAGGAGGAGGAGGAGGTGGTGGTGGTGGTGGTGGTGGTGGTGGTGGTACAGGAGGTGGTGCAGTAAGAGGAGGAGAATTAAGAAGATGAGAGAGAATATGCGGTTACAGATACCAGATTTTCCGACCGTCCAGACGGATTGTTTCACATCCCAAAATTCATGTCAACTTCTTTTTCATAAATAGATACTTTTCCCCTCCGAATTGTAATTATCTAAAAGAAATTCATATAAGAAGTGCGATGTTGATATTCAATCGATACTCAATCGTCGATGCCACCACTCCACCCCCCCCCATCTCAGATGATAAATGACCGTCATTGATCAAAATCAGGATACACCTCTGATCGAATCGGCCTAAGATTTCCATCATCCCCCCCATCACCCCCCCATTACCCCCATTCGCCCTGTCGGTTTTTCAGATCGAGCGGGGTCGGGTATCGGTCTATCCGGTCTTTTTTACCTTCCAGATGCAGTACTCCGCCCCCTCGGCCATACTCTGCTCACATACTATCGTAAGGCCGTGCTTCTTTCCGATACCCTCCTCCATGGCCGCCATCACGAGCCTGCACGTGCCCCCCTCGTACGAGGCCGCCCATGGACAGGATGTGACCTTCCTCACCGCCTCGTCCTCCGTGACAGACAAGAGCTCGCCCCTCGGCTCGCACCCGATAAGGTCTTCGGTGAGCATCATGCCCCTCGCGACCCCTTCGGGGTCTCTCCCCAGGCCGTAGGCGTCCATCACCGGCTCCAGCTCCTGCATATACTCCCCCATTTCGCCGAGTATCCTCTTCTTCTCCACCTCATCCGCCCCCTTGTAGAGGTTGTGTAGTACCTTGTTCCCACCGCCGGCCATGATCACGAGATACACCAGTCTCTCTTCCGTCGAAAGTTCAATCGCCATATCTAAAACCTCGCTTCTCGTTTCACTCGTTTTAAGGCGCCCCGCCGGAGAGGCCCGACGGGGCGGGATTGATAAGTTGTCTATTTAACTATCTATTTACAGAGCCAGACTTCCCTGGGCAGGTCGATTCCGAGGAGCTCGAGGCCCTTGTCCGTCACCAGCCATATATCTTCCGGCATATTGCCGTAGTAGACCATGTCGGTGCCGTAGCATCCCACCTCCACGCAGAGGGTCATGCCGGGGACGAGCTCGTTCATGTCGTTTTCCGCAAGCCACGGAGGCTCGTGGTTCAGGGTCCCGATCCCGTGTCCCACGAACTCTATCGGCACGGCCTGGTTCCAGTCCTGGCGATACGTCTCCTTTTCGGCGAGCTTGAAGACGTCGCACCCCCTCATCCCGGGATACATGTTGTTGACCGTGTTCATGTATGCGTCCCTGCCCCACTTGGAGAGATCGTCGCATTTCGGCGGGAGCTTGTCACCCACGTAGAAGCAGCGCTGGACGTCGGTCCAGTAGCCCCTGTAGGACGGGCCGCAGTCGGAGAATCCCTGGTCCCCCTCTTTTATCACCCTGTCGTAGAAGGGGGTGGTCACAATCCTCCACTTGCCCGGGGCGTCGCTTCCGCATATAAAGAGGACGGGGTTGCTCATGCACGGCGTCTCGAACATATCCTCGTTCACCCACTCCTGCCATGTGATGCGGTGGATATCCCTCTCGGTGACGCCCGGCCTTATGGCCTTCCAGGTCTTATCCATCACCCTCGTGGTCTTATCCAGCATCTCCCGCATCAACGCTATCTCCCAGTCGGTCTTGACCATCTTCTGCTCCCAGAGGACCTTTTCGGCGCTGACGAACTTCGCGTTCGGAAGGGAGGCCTCGATAAGACGGATCTCGTCGATCCCCACCTGGGGTATGTGATGGGCGCCGTATTCCATCCCGATCACCTTGTTGTCGAGATTCAGGTCTATCATGGTGTCCACGAAGACGTCGTTGAACCGAACCGGCAGGCGCCAGAACTTTACGCCGCACCAGTACCGGCCGTCCTTTACCCAGGTGGTCTTCTTCAGGTTGCTGTCCAGGATAGACTCCCCGACGAAGACGACGTCATGCTCCTGGGAGACGATGAAGCAGTGGCGCCACCGGTCCGTGAACATCAGCGCCGCATCCCTGTAGCCGCCGTAGTAGTACTTGTTCTCCTCGGCAAAAAGGATCATGGCGTCCATGCCGTGTTTTGCCAACAGCTCCTTGGCCTTCTTGATCCTCAGCTCGAACTCCGCCTTCGGTATGTGGGGTGAAAAATCCTCGGTGGATTCCGACTGCTCCCAGATAATCCCCTCCTGCTCGATCCAGTGATCCTTTGAAAGGTGCTCCTTTTCCTTCTTTGCCATTTTTTAGTCCTCCTTAAAAATAATCTTTCCTATATTTTCATTCCCTCGGTTTTGGCATCGTCGATATCCATACCGTCGGTCTTTGCACCCCTGAGATCGGCATCCCTGAGGTCGGCGCACCTGAGATCGGCGCCCCTTAGATCCGCCTCTCTCAGATCCGCCACGAAGAGGTCGGCCTTCCTCATGTTGACATGGGAAAGGTCAAGCCCTCTCAGGTCGAGGCTCCCTCGCCGGCTGTCCGAGAGGAGCCTTATCACATCATTCCAGTCGGCGATCCCATCGATCGAGAGGCCCACGGCGCCGAGTATGATCGACAGCTTGTCCCGATGAAGCACGGTGCCTTTCAGTTTCTCTAAAATGCGGCCATAATAGAGCCTCATGGGAAAGTACGTCTTGTAGCTCCTGAAGAGGTATCTTAGGAAGTCCTCGTTTCTGGTCGTGGGATATATGTCCTTAATATTCGAAATGATTTCATCCTCGCCCATCTCGGCCAGCCGGGCATAGCGGGTCAAAAGCTCCATTACAAAATCGGCCCTCTCCTCTATGGAGTCGTCTGAGATGCCCAGCTCCCAAGCGTAGAAGGGGGGGAAGTAGGAGTTCGTAAAGGACATCCCGAAGTCGTATGATACCGACGCGCCGAAGGGGAGGTCGCGCCTGTTCAGCGAGCTGTGATGGTCGAAGTCCTCCGTCAGGCAGTCGTGGACCCAGAGTCCGATCTTTGAGGCGATCTCGTCCCGATGGGGCAGCTCATCGGGCCCGTGGCTGTCGGCGTGCCGGGAATAGAGTTTCCCCTCTATCTCCCTCACCTCGGAGAGGTTGCAGATGTTCTTCCCAAGGAAATAGCTTATTATCTGCCTGTTCGGCCGCTCCCGGATGAGAAAGTATGGCACTACCCTTTTTCCGGGATTGCCCTTGACATCGCATACCATGAAAAGCTCGGGACTCCTCTTGTCGACGGTGTTTACACGGACGTAGCGCTCCCCGCACGACTCCCCCATTTCCTTAACGTTAAGAGAGGTCAGGAAAAACTCCGGCCTGTCGCATAAGTAATCCTCCACTATGCGAAGAACCTCTCGATCTTTGGCAGCCTTTTCAGCCATTGAATATGGTCCCCTATCCTCTCCTTGTAAGCTCCCCCTTTATCGCGGCCCTGTCATCGTCATTAATATCAATGCCAAGCTTTTCAAATACTTTCACGATCCTCGAAATCATATCTTCAATATCGCCGGCTCCCATCGATACATCCCTGAATCTCACCTGCCCCTCCGGTATCTTTTTTACGTATCCCTGGACCTCGAGCATTACGCGGTCGCCGAAGATCTCCCTATATCCCCCCTCTTCCCCCTTGATGTTGTCGTCGAAGAGGGCCTCCCTCGTGCATCCCGTCACGAGTACGCTCTTTTTCGGATCGGGGAAATTCCCGATTACATCACCGCTCCCCATGAAGGCGTGCTCTGATTTGCTCTTTATCAACAGGCTGTCGAGGCCCAGCTTCAACGGCCCGAGCAGCCCGTGAGACAGGCTCGTGATTACCGTGTACCCTTTAAACTCGAAATTTTTCGCCATTTTTTACCCTCCATCAGCGACCCGACCTTAAGCGTTGGGCCAGGGCTTCGGGGAGACCGGCCTCCCTTATCTTCGAAGCCGCCTTCTCTACATCGTAGGGGACCCTCTTAAGGTAGAATGTTTGGTTCCCGCTGTCGTATATCCCGTAGGTCGCCCTCGGGTCGCCGTCCCTGGGCTGTCCCACGCTCCCCACGTTTATTATGTATCGATACCCCGTCTCCAGTTGAATCTTTGAGGCGTCCAGCTCCTTCACCCGCCGAACCTCTCCCGTAAAGGTCCTCCTGTACTCCAGCTCCACGAAGGCGGCCGGGATGTGGGAGTGGCCTACGAAGACGACCCTGCTACCGCACCCGGCAAATCCCTTTTCCGCGTCCCATTTGCTCAATATGTAGTTGAATCTCTCCGGCCGGTCGGGCGAGCCGTGAACGAAATGGATACCGGAATCGGCCTCTACATGCTCCAGCGGAAGCTTCATCATCTTTTTCCTGTCGTAGTCACTTACGAGGGTTGCCGTCCATCTTGCCGCCAGGGCCGCATCCTCGTTGAGATCATCGAGCCCCGAGCCGTCAGCAATCGCAAGATCGTGATTTCCAACTACAGATATGTCTGAAGCCCCCTCAATGAGTCTCAGACACTCCGCCGGGTCGGCGCCGTACCCGACGACATCCCCGAGGAAGACGATCTTCATAACGGACGATCTTTCCACGTCTTCGAGGACGGCGGTCAGCGCCTCGATGTTTCCGTGAACATCGGAGAGTACCGCATAATTCACCAAACCCATATCCCCCCAATCGTTTCTACAGATATGGTCATCACGATAACGATGACATCTCTCGTCGCAAATATCTTGATCGGCCCGGCAGGCCGGGCACGAGCTCAAATATCTATCTCAAAAAGCGATCTCAGAAAGCAATGTCAAAAGCCGCGATGAAAACCGCCCGCCCGTCAAATCACAAGTCCCATCTCCCAAGAAACAAGTCATCTCTTTTTGGACGAGATTAAGAACTCGATGAACAAAACGGCGAAGATGAGGTCACCGGCCCCCACGGTGATGAAGAGAGGGTGGAGATTCCCGAATAGAGAATGAAAGAGAAATAGGAGGAAGACGAGTGTTTTGCCTATGATACCCATCCTCACGATGTCGTGATTTTTCTGAATGTCCCTTGAAACCCAATAGTATCCGATGCCGAATGTCACGACCAGCACCAGAAAAAGGTGCATGATTGACGGGTAGAGCGGTATTTCCATCCCGAGGAGCGTGAAAATCTTTTTATAGAATAATATAAAAACGACCGAGGCGCCCCAGTTCCAGAGGGCCCCGACAAAAAAGAGGTGCCTGTAATAGACTTCCCTGCCTTTTTTAGTATCTTTTTTAGCCATCATGATTCCTTCTTATAATAAGTAAAAAAACCTGCCACCTTAATCCAACAAGGGTAAAAGCCCCTATAGGATCATATAAAACAAATATAAAAACTCCCCACATTATCTGGGTATTATCCCGTAAAATATGAGCCTCAGCTCCGTATTAAAAAGATCATTCAGATCAAGTCCGTAGTTATCGAAGTATCCCCTCATGTGAATGAATATCAGCCCCTCTATCCCCGCCCACAGGGCGACGCTGAGCTCCCAGCTGTCAACGTTCCCAAAGATGAGTCCCTCTCCGATCCCCTCGAGTACGGTGTCATTGACGATCGAGACCGCCTTAAAAGAGAGTTTTTCCAGGCTGGCCAGAAGCTCTTCCGATATCCCGGCCCTCTTGAATCCAAGGTCGTTGAAAGAAAGGATGTCGAAGTAATCCTTATAGTCGATGTAGAACCTGACGTATGCCCTGGCGATGGCCTCCAGTCTCTTAAGTGAATCTCCATCGCTTTTCCGGGCTTCTTCCAACATCTCCATAAGAATGTGGAACGCCTCTTCACACACCCTGCCGTAGATTTCATCCTTACCCTTGAAGTAGACATATATGGCCCCCGTGGACAGCTCCGCCTCAAGGGCGATATCCCGCATGGTGGCGCCGAGATAGCCCTTTTCGAGAAAAAGCTTTTTGCCGGCGTTCAATATCCTCTCTATCCTCTCCTTTCGCTCCGCCTCCTGCCTGTTCGCTATTACGTCCTTTATATCCATTCCCATTTATTTACACCAAATTATCTGAACTGCAAAAAATGAACGCTGTTATTTTAAATAACGTTGTTCATGTTGTCAAGAAAAAAATGAAAAAATAACACAAAAAATCACTATTCACTTCCCTTGAATGCATAATTCTTTATTTGTATCAGATAATGAGCCTATCTTTCTTGTCTTGAAAATTTGTGCGGTTTACTCTATACTTTTCAATCACTCGGTTACAATAATCGATATTCAACTAGCTATAGGATGGAGGGGGAAAAATAGTGGACGCGAAGGAATTGAAAGAAAAGGTCTTCCTTTTAGGCGCCGATTTGTGCGGCATTGCACCCGTGAGTCGATTCTTCGACGCCCCGGAGGGATTTCATCCATCCGATATTTATCCCGACGGCAGGTCGGTCGTTATCTTTGCCTCGCACTTTCCGAAGAGCACTTTTGAGCCTTCAACAACGGTTCCCTATACTTTTGTCAGAAATCTACTGGTGGATAAGCTGGACCAAATCTCATTTCAACTGTCGTTGTATTTGGAAGAAAGAGGCATCGGGTCAATACCCATACCATCTTCGGACCCCTATGAATTTTGGGATTCCGCCCGAAGCCACGGCCGCGGGATCATTTCGCTCAAGCATGCAGGATATTTCGCCGGTCTTGGAGTGATCGGGAAAAATACACTTCTTATGAATGAAGTTTACGGTAATATGATATGGCTCGGTGGTGTTCTCGTATCGGTTGACTTGGAGCCCGATCCGATAGCGCTTTATGAAGCATGTAAACCCGGATGCGCTTTATGTCTGGACTCGTGTCCCCAAAGGGCCCTTGACGGGATAACCGTTAATCAGAAGCTCTGTCGAGAACACTCGTATTCATATACCAACGGCGGAGGGTGGGTCATCTCGTGCAACACATGCAGAAAAGTCTGTCCCAAGTATTCGGGTTTGGCGGTATAAGGAGCCTTTTGCTTTAAGCTTAAAATAAGAGAAAAGAGCCGTGCGGGATTGGATATATATCAAGATTTTTGATGGGCAAGATTTTTGATGGGAAACGGGCGAAAAAGACGTGGCGTATTATGTGGGCCATTTTACAGGCGGGTAAAATGGCAATACAATCTGCGACCAACGCCCATTATTGCCGATTACATTTTTGACGGGTTCTTTTTGAAGAGTTGAGCTCGGAATCCGCGTGCAGATGAAGTTCGGTTAGCGGAGAGCTTTGCCGCCCCTCGATATAAAGAAAGGTTCCCCTCTTCCACTTTCTCCCCTACCCCCCTTCCCTTTCTCCCCACTATTGCCCCTCACCCTCCTCCAAGCTGCGATTATCTTTTAAGGCAGGATATTTTTAGTTTTTAGATAGTGGCCTCAACCGTCCAATCGGCCTCGGGGAGACAACCTGGCCGAAGCTCGGAGATCATTTAACAAAGCTTTTTAGGCACGACCCTTTGACCCTTGACCCGCATTCAAGCATTTATATACAATTCTATTATATGTCGGCCAACTCCACTTCCAGACATTTTCCTATCGCCACGGTGCGGCCGTCCCTCAAAATGAAATTGCCGAGCCGTGGATTTACATTTGCCTCCTCTATTACCAGGGGTTTTGTCGGGACAATCCAGACCACGGCCGTGTCGCCGTTTTTGAGGAGGGTATCGTCGTCCAACTTCTTCTCTTCTCCCTGCGGGTCCCAGGCGGTGACGATCTCGGAAATCGAACAGGGCATGGCGGCCTGATGAACATGGAGGTACGGAACATATCCTGCCCGAATGCCGGAGGGGTGATCGACCAGCATGATCTCCGCCTTGAATCTTCCTGCCGCCCTGGGGGGATTTACCGGAGAGGCAAGTACCGAGCCTTTTTTGACCTTTCTCGCGGCAAAACCCTTCTCCTGTTTCGTAAGCAGGACACCGACATCGTCTCCGGCGGCCGCGGAGTCGACGCTTTTATGCTGCCACTCGATGGACTTGATCTCGGCTTGAATCACCCCGACGCCCGGATAGGGCGTAATGACCACCTCGTCCTTCGGCTGTATTGTGCCGGTCTCGATCCTTCCCGCCACCACGGTACCTATACCCGTGACGCTGAATGTCCTGAGGATGGGCATACGCAGAGGCTTTTCAACGGGTCTCTCCGGCTTCGGTATTGAGTCCAGGACCTCCAACAAGGTAGGACCTTGATACCATGAGGGATTCTCGGTGTGTTGCGCAACATTGTCGCCGTAAAGTGCCGAGATTGGAATGAATCTTATATCTTCCTTAAAGGAATACTGTATTCGCTCACAAAAGTGTTCGATCTCCATTTTACACAGCTCGAATGATTCCTCGCTGTATCCAACCGTGTCCATCTTGTTGACGGCGACAATCATATTCTCTATCCCCAAGGCCCTGAGGATCAGTAGATGCTCTCTTGTCTGGGGGGCCGCCCCACTGTTGGATGTCTCCTTGGCATCAATAACCAACACCGCTATATCCGCTTCGGCGGTTCCGGAAATCATGTTTTTAATAAAGTCTTTGTGTCCCGGCACATCGATGATATTGTAACGTCGGCCGTTTCTCTCGAATCCCTTGTAGGCCACCTCGATGCTTATGCCGCGCTGACGCTCCTCCAATGTGGAATCTGTGTAAAAGGCAAAGTGGAATGAGGATTTCCCCACCGCATCTGCATGCCTTTGAAGTCTCTCGAACATTTGATCCGGGATTTGCCCGCATTCGTAAAAAATGCGGCCCACAAGCGTGGACTTGCCGTGATCCACGTGCCCGGCGAACACTATGTTAATTATATCTTCTAACACGATTACCTGATCAAAAAAGTTGTCTTAAGCTCACCAAACTCAGAAATCTATATGTCCATTGAAAACGCGACTTCTCGTCAATTTTGCCGGCACCCCCACCTCGCACGCATTTCTTATCGCCTCGATCCGCTTTTCCTTCTCCTTGTCCAAGAGCGTCCTTCTGTTTGCCAATAACCTGGCGGTCGAAGCCGGCAGTACCTTATGTAATATTTTAAGGTTATTTTGAACGAGAGTGCGGCCGGTCTCCGTATTGTCAATAATGGCCTCGCCGTCCTCAGGAGGCTTGGACTCCGTAGCGCCGAAGGAGTGAAATATTATTATCGGCGAGTGACGTCCACGGTGAAGACCCATATATGGACTTACAATCGTGGGTTCTATGTTTACGTATCTAAACACGAAATCTTCCGTCAAATTAATATACTCGGTCCATATCCGCAAAGGGTGCGAGGGCTCGTTGAACCTATCAAAAAGGTCCGACGGACTGTTGATGTCGCTCCAGCTGTCCGGGACGGCCAGCACAATATCCACTTTGCCGAAGCCAAGGTCCAGTAAATCCTCAACATTGTTTTCGCATCGGGATTCACGATACCAATCGAGGCCGCTTATGCCTATGTCATAGTAGCCCCTGGAGACCAAGATCGGAATCTCCTGAGGCCTCAAAACCTTGATCTCGACCCCTTCCATCCCGATTTTTGGTCTATAGTTGCGGCTGCCGGAATCGTAATCCTCGATTTCAATACTCGTTTTCTTGAAAAACTCGGATGTCAACTTCTGAAGGCTGCCCTTGGGCACAGCCATTCTAATAATATCCTTGCCCATATTTAAAATTTCATTTGCCGGATTTTCTTATATCTTTGATCTTATCAACCAAAGCTGAGAGGGGAACTATTTCCTCGAAACGAGTTTCCAATTGGCGAAGCTTACACTTATCCTCTTTGAGCTCATCAGGACCTACAATCACCGCAAACTCAGCTCCAATTTTTGAGGCATAGCCGAGCTGGTCTCTAAGGCTGAGTCCGAGAAGATCCACGCTGGCGCGAAAATTGCTGGATCTCAATGAATCGGCCACCTCAACCGCTCGAAATTTACAGCTGTCATCCACATTGGCCACAAAAACGCTGACAGGCGCAAGATCGACGGCCTTTCCGGTCTTAATGAATGTCTCTATAATCCTGTCAAAACCGAAAGCGAATCCCGTTGCCGGTATGCTTATTCCCCCGAACTCTTCTACGAGTTTATCATAGCGCCCGCCGCCGCAGATCTGCTTCTGCGCCCCAAGCAGCGGCGAATCGATTTCAAATACCGTATCGGTATAGAAATCCAAACCACGGGCGACCCCGAGAACGATGTCGAAGTCAGCCACTCCAAAGCTTAACAGAAACCGGGAGACCTGAGAGAGCTGCTCCAAGGCATCCAAGGTGGGTGTGCCGGAGAGAAGTTTCTCGGCTTTCGGAATAATTTCTTCGTATTTCCCCCTCATTCGGGCGATATCGATCAACAGGGCGGCGACCTTTTCCGAGACAATATTTTCCTTCGACCACAATGCACGATAGGTCGATTCTATTGCCAGAGAAAGCATATTCAGTCGATCCGTCGCTTTCTCCTTTAATTGCTGATCATTGTTACCGGCTTTACCGCCGCCCAGATCGGACACGGGCAATATTTCATGCTCACCCGAATATCCTATATCTTCCTGAATGCGGTACAATGATTCCGTTTCGACCTTGATAAAATCGAAATCCTCCTGGTTAAAAGAGGCGTGGCTTTTAATGGCGTCACACTTCTCCCACACGCTCATTATGTGGTCAATATTGTTTATAACCCGGCTCTGCTTATCGTAATCGTCCGAGTACTCTTTTTCGAGGATGCCTCTAAAAATCCCGATATTTCCTATCTTGACCTTATATTGATCGATTCCAAGATTTTTTAGTGTTTTTACGGCAATAGCTATGACCTCCGCATCGGCTATCGGATCTTTTGAACCCATCAGCTCCAAACCGGCCTGAGTAAATTCCCTGTAACGTCCCGCCTGCGGTCGGCAGTAGCGAAAACACTGGCCTATATAGTAAAGCTTATATGGAACCGGAAGCTTGCTGAGCTTACCGGATGCAATCACACGACACACGGGCGCCGTCAACTCGGGGCGCAAGGCGTACTCCTCGCGATCCGATACGAAGGTGAACATCGATTCACGGATTTCCTCACCGGACCTTGCCGCAAGGAGCTCAAATCTCTCAAAGATCGGAGTTTGGATTTGTTGAAAACCATAAGACTCGAATGTATTGCGAATAATATATTCCACATGATTACGCACAACCATATCCTGTGGCAGGAAGTCCCGCGTTCCCCTGGCTATATCATATACAGCCATTTTTCATCTCCTCCTGTTTTCATCTTAAATATCTGATTTACCCACCGATTATTAACAATTAAATTTTATATAAAAAAATGGGGTGAGCGACGGGAATTGAACCCGCGGTCTTCAGATCCACAGTCTGACGCCTTACCACTAGGCTACGCTCACCATACATAAAAAAATTTATTTTCCATTTAAAAAGCCCCAGAACTCAATGTCCAAGGGCTTTTCTTGTTCATCTTGGGATAAGACTCAAGTGCCCCGTTCCTCTTTAAAATATGGATGGACGCTTAAATGATGAAATTTAGCCGATACTTCCACTAAAAACATCATTAATTTAGTCTCCCTTGTGTCCCTTTGTATAGCATGTACTTTTTAAAAACTTCGGGCAGTATAACTGACCCTGTCTATTTTGTCAAGGATTTTTTAATATTTTTTAAAAATGTGTCTTTATTTTTATGGAGACCGCTCAAACAAGTCCCATTAAACAAGCCTCAATGATTTATCACCGCCTCAAATCCATAATCCCCAAGGAGATTTACGCAACCGTCCAGCATATCCCTCGTCAGCTCCCCCATATCCCGATACTCCCCGCCCCTCCCCAGCTTTTCATACTTGCTCTTCGCCATGCGGTTATAGGGCATCAGGTGAACGGGACCTGGATATTTTGTCTCTCTTAAAAATTCGCATATTTCTTTCAAAGAGCTCGTATCGGCGTTAAAGCCTGGGATGAGGGGGATCCGCGGGATGACCCGCCCGCTCCCCCCGTTTCCCGCTATTAGTCTGAAGTTCTCGAGGATCAAGCCGTTGTCCACCCCGGTGAAGGTCTTGTGGATTTCGGGATCGATATGTTTTATGTCAAATAGAAAGAGGTCAACCCTTTCTATCAGGGTCGATACAATGTCCGTTTTAAAATAGCCGCACGTCTCGAGGGCGATATGAATATCTTTTTCTCTGAGGAGATCTACGATCTTAAGCAGGAACTCTCTCTGGGCGGTGGGCTCGCCACCGGTGATCGTCACGCCTCCCGAGGACTCGTCGAAGAAGGGCTTGTCCAAAACGACCTTTTTGACTATATCCCCGGCGCTCATCTCAAGGCCTATTTTCTCGTGGGCGCCGTTCGGGCACGTCTCCCCGCACAGACCGCACGCGGCGCACCGCCGGTAATCCCGCACGACCTTTTTGTCCATCAGTGTCAGGGCGCCATTGGGGCATTCCTCGATGCATTTTCCGCAGGAGGCGCATTTGTCGACGGTGTAACCCATCTCCGGCCTTTGCCGCTGAGACTCCGGGTTGTGGCACCACACGCAATTAAGCGGGCATCCCTTCAGGAAGACCGTGGTCCTTATCCCCGGGCCGTCGTAGATGGAGTAGGGCTGGATGTCAAAGACTATTCCCATTTTTTAAGCTACGCGTTTTTTGTGTGCTCGGAGCGGGAGATGATCTCGTCCTGAATCTCCCTCCCCAGATCGACGAAATAGGCGCTGTAACCGCCGACCTTAACGATTAAGTCGCCGTAGTTCTCCGGCTCTTTTTGGGCTAACCTCAACACCTCGGTGGATGCCACGGTCGGCTGGAGCTGTTCGCCCCCTAACTTGAAGTAGGTCTGTATCAAGGACGAGTATTTTCGCCTCGCCTCCTCACTCTCGCCGATGGCGGAGGGATGGAGCCTTACGTTTACGGCGCACCCTAAGACATCGGTGAAATCGAGGGCCGCGACAGACCTGAGCACACCGGTCAGCCCCTTGCTGTCCACGTTGTAGGGATTGCAGCTGGCGGCATAGGGGGTCGCCGCCTTCCTCCCGTCAGGCGTGGCGAGGGAGACCCTGCCGTCAAACGTGTGGGATGTCATGCTGTTGATGAAGGGGGCGTACGGCCCGCCCTTTAGGGTCTTGTATTTGTATGTCTCCTCGAAGAGCTCCTTCGTGAGATCGTGGGCGATGGCGTCCGACTCAGGATTTGCGTTTCCCCACTTTCCGTCCAACGCCTTTATCTTCTGGTGGATATCCTCGTATCTCATAAAGTTGTGATCGACAGCGTTAATCAAGGTCGTAAAGTCGAGCGCCTTCTTCTCGAATATCAGCTTTTTTATGACGTAGAGGGAATCGACAACGTTGGCGATGCTGTTCATAAAGAGTATCCCCTCAAGATCGTAGGTCGCGCCCCCATGCGTCACGTCCCGTTTCTTTTCCAGGCACCCCCGCATGAAAAGCGAAATATACGGCGCGGGAAGCTCTTCGGCGTAGAGTTTGTCGCGGATGTGGGTGGCCTCGACTATAAGCTCGATCATCTTCTTCGCCTGGTGGAGGTAGGCGGCGTAAAACTCCGTAAACGACGAGAACGCGTCCGGGTCGCCGGTCCTCGGCCCTACTCCGCGGACCGTGCCCACGAGGGTCTTCCCGTCTCCGTTTCTCAGCGTCATGTCGAGCGTCCTAGCCATGAGCAGGGCGGAAAAGCCTATCCCACCGGTCTTTCCCGGTGCGCACATGTCGACGCACCCTGTTATCGCGTAGTCGTTCGAGTCGGGATCGGAAAATCCCCTCTTTTTCATCGCGGCGACCGAGACCTCGTCGTTCATCAGTGAGACGCTTGACGTCCCGTTGTAATGGAGGTCGGCGACCTTGAGGATCAGCTCCTTGGGGGAATTGCGATGGATCCTCACGACAATGTTTAGGGCGCTCTTCGAGCGGTGCGCCGCCTCCAGGATGAGGTATGTAAGATCGTTTGTGGCGTCAATCCCTTTGGGCGTCAAGCCGCCGAGGGTCACCGGCTCCGACCCCTCGTACCTCTGGCCGAAAATCCCCTGATAGTTAGAGTCGGGGCGCATGTTGTGGGTCATGATCTTGAGGAGTAGCTCCTCAATCAGCTCCCGCGCTTCCTCCCTCGTGATCTTCCCCTCTCGAATGTCCTTTTCGTAATATGGATAAAAATATTGATCCAGGCGGCCCGGTGCGTGGACGTTAAACGGGATTGCCAGCTCAACCGCAGTCTTTATCGTCCAGTAGGACTGGACCGCCTCCCTGAACCCGCCCGCCGGAAAGAGGGGGGCCGAGGCCGTATTCTTGACCATTATAGCGAGTATCTTTTTCCTTTCGGGATTTTCCTCGCCCTCATAGGCCTTTTTCAGATACTCGTTAAATCTTTTTGCGAAGGTGATGACGCCCTCAACGGCGATCTCCTGCGATCGCAGGAACTGAAGCTCCTCATCGGCGTGACTCCCGTCCTCGATCACCTTCTTTATCTCCTGCTGCATGGCGTAAAGCCCTTTTTTAAGGGGTGTCTCGTGGTCGAGGATCAGGTGCCCCTGCCAGACCCCCATCGCGGCCCCGAGCGATATCACGATATCCTTTCTCGATGTGGTGGAGGGGAGCGACGCGTAAAAACTCTCCATGTCCCCCTTGAAGATGCCACCTTCGATAAGCCTCTCCTTCAGTTTGTCGGCGATACTCTTTCCCCGCCAGTACGGGAGGAGCTTTTTCAGAAGTATCTTTTTGTCTTCCCTCTTTACCGTGCAAGGATTGATCTCTCTCTTGTCCATCGTGGTCGTCCCGATCGACGGCATTGCCGCCCCGACCGCGCTCGTCTCCATGAGGCTTTTTACCAAAGAGGCCGGCCCGTATCTCCTAATCATGTAAGATACGAACCTGAGGTTGTCCTTTAAGATGTGGAGAAACATCGTCCTCTTTTTTAGCTCGATGCGGAGGACCTCGTTGAACAGCCCCCTCTCGATGTCGATGGGGACGCCGAGGAAGTTTTCGGTCCACGTCCCGGCGATCCGGTCATCCGGGTCGACCGAAAATTCGATATTCTCGTACACGTTTTTCATTGCCAGGGCGACCCTTTCTGCGGCGGAGAGCCCGCTTTCCCCGGTTTTTATCCAGGACTCGGTGTAATATTTCGCCCGCTGGATCGAGACGACCGCCACCTCCTTCAGGTAGCGGCGCCTGAGCCTCGCTATTCTTTCGCTTGTATCGGTCAGATCGCTCATTTAACACCTCTTTTAAATTTCTTTTTTTTTGACCTCTCCCGCTCCTCGATGTCGCGGAGTATCTTTTTGTGCATCGAAGCGTCTATCGGGAAGAGCGATATAAAGACGATGCCTATTATGATGAAGCCGACAGGGATCAGGGTCAGAAGGAGACGTATCCCCATGAGGGACAGCTCGGTCTGCTCGACGTTTGCGACATAGCCCACCCGCGTTAAGACAATTCCTACGATAAAGGCCGCCAGGGCCGCGGGAAGCTTCTGGCAAAAGAAGAATGCGCCGTAAATCACGCCCTCCCTCCTGATCCCTGTCTTCCACTGGGAATATTCCACGGTATCGGGAACCATCGACCAGGCCGAAAGCCAGTTCGTCGCCATCCCCGCCGCCCCAAGGAAAAATAAAAAGAGCGTAAGATATATGTTCCTCTCCCCGAAAAAGAAGAGAAGGACGAGCACGACCGCAAAGCTCCCGATCCCGAGGTTGTACGCGAATTTCTTGCTCTTCTTCGTCGATATCTTGACGAAGAGGGGCATGAAGGCGATCGCCGTCACGAACAGGCAGAGGAAGGCCGCCGGTATCATAGCCTCATTTTTGAGGATGTATTTGAAATAGTAGTTCACGACCGCCGCCGTAGTCATCACAGCCGTCAGGTGGAAGACGGTGCCCGCCGATAGTATCAAGAACGGCTTGTTTGAGAAGATTACCTTTAGATTTTCAAGAAAAGACGATCTCTCTTTCTTCGGTTGTGCTACCAATTCCCTGACGGAAAAGAATGTGACAAGGACGGCCGCGATGATTACAAAGCCGTACACAAAACCCATGTATCGAAAACCGATTACCTGATCCCCTTTCCCGAGGAAATCCGCAATCGGGCGTGTTGCCGCCGCGGCAATAAGGACCCCGACAATGCCGAAGACGCCCTTGTATCCCGTGACTACCGACCGCTCGTTCGAGTCGAGTGTGAGGTTCGCCGTCAGCGCACCGTAGGGAACGTTGACTATCGTGATCGCCGTGCAGAAGAGGACGAACGTGACGATGCCGTAGACGATCTTCAGCCTCTCCGGGCCGATTTGGGGGGAATAGAAGAGGAGCATGAAGGTTAAGCCGAGGGGGATTGCCCCGAGGAGAAGGTACGGGCGCTTGCTGCCCCACCGAGATTTCGTGTGATCGGAGATGTACCCCATCATCGGATCGCTTATCGAGTCCCATATTTTTGAATAGAACATGATCATGCCGGCAGCCCCCGCGGCGATGCCGAAAATGTCCGTAAAATAGAAAATAAGATGGAGGGCCGTTGTCTGATATGCGATATTAAAAGCCACCTCTCCTGCCCCGTAGCCGAGCTTCATGGGCACCGTCAATCGACTTATAAAAGCGCCCTCCTTTTTGCCGGCGGTCGCCAGGGTTTCTTCAATCATATCAATATCCTATAAATGTTTTTTAAAATGAACTCGAAAGACCCGAAATATCTAATTACACTTCCACGCCTCCCTCAGGAATCTTGTCGAACTCCCTCATTATATTTACCGCCGACGCCCCTCCTATCCCGAATCTGGTCGCTCCGAGCCTGTAAAGTTCGACGAGGGTCGAGAGGTCTCTTACGCCCCCGGAAGCCTTGATCTTGAGGTCGTCCCCCACGATCGATTTCAAAAGCGCGATGTTTTCTCTGGTGGCCCCGGTGGGCGTGTGCCCAGTGGAGGTCTTGACGAAGTCGGCCCCCCCCTTTATGACGCACTCGCAGCCCCGCTTTATGTCGTCATCATTGAGCCAGTGGACCTCGAGGATGACCTTGAGCGTCCTTTCTCCCGCCGCCTCTTTTACAGTCCTGATATCGTCGATCACGTAATCGAGGCGCCTGCTCAACAGCGCGCTGACGTTTATCACCATGTCAAGCTCCCTGCATCCGTCAGTAAGCGCAATCTTCGCCTCGAGCAGTTTTACGTCTGTCTTGTGATTCCCGAACGGGAACCCTATCCCGGTGCCGATCAGGATGTCATCGTCCCCGCCAAGAAGCCCGTTCAGCTCCGCGACGAAATAGGGTAGGACGTGGGCCCCTATATATCTATATTTCTTTACAGACTGGGCGAACTCGTAAAGCTCCGACTCGTCCACCTCGGGCCTCACGATGCTCGAATCGATCATCCTTGCAACATCACGGCGTGTTAATCTCATATGGATTTCCTTCTATATTTAATTAGTAATTCTCGTAAAAACCGACCATCTTATCGTAGACCCGGTTGAACCGCCCCTGTATCTCACGATAGCGGGCGGCCGCACTCCTGTTCGGCCTTATCTTTCTTTTTTTGCACTTCTTATAGATCCTTTTTGCTGCGTCGCCGATGTCGTCGATAAGTCCGACGCCGTATCCCCCCAGGAGGGCGGAGCCGATTATCGTCGACTCCGGCTCGTCCGAGACCTCGAGGGGTATGCCAAACACATTCGCCTTGATCTCCAAAAGGAGATCGTTTTTCGTCCCGCCCCCGGCGCAGACAACCCGCCCGACCTCGATGCCGACCCTCTTGAATATATCGAGGTTCATCCCGATCGAGAGGGCCGTGCCCTCCATCACCGCCCTGGCGAAGTGGGACGCAAGGTGCTCGTGCGTGATCCCGAAAAATGCCCCCATGGCGCCCGTGTTTTCCCTCCTCCTCTCCCCGAAGAGATAAGGGTAAAAGATAAGCCCGCCGCTCCCCGGAGGCACGCCCCTTGCCATGTCGATCATCTCGTCATAGTCAACCTCGCCGTTTCCCGCGGAGCTCAAGAGGTCCCGGCACCACTTCATGGCGATCCCCCCGGAGTCGAGCATGAAGAAGGGAGCCCAGCCCCCGGCGACATGCCTGAGGTTCTGGACGAAGGGGTGTGCGATTGGCTCCCTCCTTTTGACCACAAAGAGCGTGCTCGTCCCGGTGATGTCTACAGCGTCCCCCTCCCCGGTCAGCCCGAGGCCCAGGAGGGATACCAGGAAATCTCCCCCGCCGCAGATTACGGGAGTACCAGATATAAGCCCGGTCTCCTCGGCGGCGGAATCGGTAACCGTGCCCGAGATTTCATGGGCGGAAATGACGGGGGCGAACTTTTCGAGGTCGAGGCCCAAAATCTCGGCCATCTCGCCGGAGTACACGTCTCTTTTCGCATCCCAGAGGTATGTCCCCGAGGCCTCGCTGGGGTCAGTCGCGGCAGTATTGGTAAGACGAAAGTTGATGAAGTCCTTCGGCACCAGAAACCATCTGCTCTTTTTATAAATATCGGGCCGGTGCTCTTTGATCCACCCAACCTTCATTGCCACCCAGCCGGCGGTCGGCTGATTTCCGGTTATCGCAGCCAATTCACCAACGTCGTGGTTTTCCCTCACCCGGACGCACTGATCCTCGCACCGCTTGTCGCTCCAGAGCTGTGTCCACTCTGTCGTGACTCTCCCGTCGCCGTCGATCCCGACCGGGCCGTGCATCTGCCCGCACGACACGACACCGGCTATCGATTTCGGGGAAACACCGGTCTCTTCAAGGACACCCCTAATCGCATCCCTTGCGTTTTCCCACCACGAGTCGGGCCTCTGCTCTGCCCAGCCCGCCCTCGGGCTTCTGACATCGTGCGGTATCTGGCGGATTCCCTTTATCTCCCCGTCCTTGGAGACGACCGCGGCCCTGATGCTCTGTGTGCCGAGGTCAACAGACAAAATATACATTTGGATACGCCGACATGGTAAATTGATTCTACAACCTCTCGCGAATTACTCTCGCGATGACATCTTTTGAGAGGGACACGGGGTTGTTCTTGTTCTCGGCCACCGATGCTATCTTCTCGACATCCCCTTCCGTTATCCCGTACTCGCCGAAACGGGGGATTTTTAGCAGTTCCACAAGCTCGTAGATCCTGTCCACGAGGAGGCGTGAAAAATAGTCGGTCTCGTTTTCTTTCGCGTTTTCTTTTGCGTTTTCTTTCGCGTTTTCTTTCGCGTTTTCTTTCGATATACGCTTTCCGTCGAGGGCCGCCCCGGCAACGGCGAACTTCTTGAGCGCCCTTCTCCTTACTTCCTCGTCAACAGCCCCATCTCGCCCATCTCGATTTAACGCCTCAAGGGTCTCCTTCATGGCGGGTCCCATGAGGTTCGCGCAGACAACGCCGTGGGGGATGTCGAAAAATCCGCCGACAAAAGATGCGACGCCGTGCACGAGACCCAACCCAGCATTGGCGAGGGTTATCCCCGATACAAGCGCCCCGTAGGCCATCCCCTCCCTCGCATCGAGGTCATCGGGGGACTCGATCGCCGCAGGAATTAGGCTCTTTCCGACCGCCTCGATCCCGCTCATCGCCAGGGCGTCGGTCATAGGGCTTGCCTTGGTGGAGAAATACGATTCCAGGAGCTGGGTTAAGGCGTCCATCCCGCACGCCGCGGTTACGTCGGGCGGGCAGGAAAGCATGAGCTCGGGATCGATCACCGCCGCATCGGGAACGAAGTTGTCGTGCCTTATCGACTTCTTGAATCCATTCCCGCCTATCTCGCTCAGGACTGCGTTTTTTGTCGCCTCGCTCCCCGTCCCCGAGGTGGTCGGAACGGCGATAAAGTGGAGTTTGCTCCCGTCGTGGCTCCTGTTTCCTATCCCCTCGAGGAACTCGACCACGGAGACGCCTTCCCTCCCCCCCAATATCAACATTGCCGAGACCGCCTTTCCGAAATCCATGACGCTCCCGCCCCCTACGGCAAGAACGGCGTCTATCCGCTTGTCCTTGAATTCCAAAACGGTTTCATCGACCAGGCCAGGCGACGGCTCGCCGCTAACCGAGGTATGGACGTACTCGATCTTTTTTTGGCCAATGACCTTTGTTATCACATCGAACTTCCCCGTTCGCTTCAGCGAGCCGCCGCCGGTGATCAGGAGCACGGAGCCGCCGAATTTCGCCGAAATATCGCCGATCTTTTGTATCGAGCCCCTTCCGAAGTAGATATGGGGCATCGGCGTGAATGTGAATGGTAAAACCATGTCCCCCTTCCAAAAAAAATACCCCTTTATAAATCCTTGTCTATTCCCAAAAACAGTTAAACTAGGCCGTTCTCACACAATCTCCCTAAAGGAGACGATGCTCCGACCTCGAGATGACCTCGTTCTGTATCTCATGTCCGAGGTCCACGAAGTAGGCGCTGTATCCGCCCACCTTGACGATTACGTTCATGTACTGTTCGGGGTCCTTTTGGGCGGCCCTTAAGACATCGGTCGAGACCACCGTGGGCTGGAGCTGCTCGCCCCCCATGTTGAAATAGGCCTTTATCAATGAGACCCACTTTTTCCGCGCCTCAACGCTCTCGCCGATGGCTGTGGGGTGCATCCTTATATTGACCGCCGTGCCGAGGACATTCGTGGCATCTATGGAGCTGACGGAGCGCAAAACCCCGGTCGGGCCGTTTTTGTCGACATTGTACGGGTTGCAGCTCGCGGCGAAGGGCACCGCCGCCTTCCTTCCGTCCGGGGTGGCGATACAGACGCGGCCGTCATAGGTGTGGGAGGTCATGGAGTTGACGAAGGGAGCGATGAATCCCCCCTTGTACGTGTCGTGCTTGAACGTCTCCTCGAAGATGCGCTTGGTCACCCTGTGGGCGATCTCGTCGGTGCCGGACGACCCGTTTCCCCATTTGCCGTCCACGCCCAAAATCATATTATGCATATCCTCGTAGCCGACGTAGTTGTGGTCGATCGCCTCGATCAGCTCTTTAAACGTGAACCTCTTTTGCTCGAAGATCAGCTTCTTGATAACGTAGAGGGAATCCACGACGTTGGCGATGCTGCTCATGACCAGTATCCCCTCGAGGTCGTAGACCCCTCCCCCCTTTGTGATGTCCATTTTCTTTTCAAGGGGGCCCTGGACGAAGGCGGAGATGTGCGGGGAGGGGAGGAATTCCGCGAAGGCGCGATCCCTGATCTTCGCCGCATCGGCGATCTGACTCATCTGAAGCCCCACCTGTTTCATAAAGGCGTCCTCGAGCTCCTCGTAGGACTTGAACGAGTCCGGGTCGCCGGTCTTGAGTCCCGCTCCCTTCACCGTGCCGACGAGCGTCCTTGCGTCGCCGTTTCTTAACGTCATATCGAAGATCCTGCAGAGGAGCACGGCGGAAAAGGAAATGCTTCCGGTCTTCGCTGGGATGCATAGGTCGACGCAGCTAGCCATGGCGTAGCCGATCGCGTCCGACCTGGGGTATCCCCGTTTTTCCAGCGCCTCAATGGACACCGCGTCATTCAAAACCGACACGTTCGACGTCCCGTGATACTGCATGTCGGCGACCTTGAGATATAGCTCGTCGGGGGATTTTTCGTTGAAGCGCACCGCGAAGTTGAGGCAGGTCTTGGAGCGCTCGGCGGCATCGAGCATCAGGTATGTCAGCTCGTTTGCGGCGTCGTTGCCGTCGTCGTCCAAGCCCCCGAGGGTGACCGGCTCCGATCCCTCGTAGCGGGCGGCGAAATAGCCGTTGAAGTTGGAATAGGGCCGCATGTTGTGGCTCATCACCTTGAGGAAAAGCTCTTCAAGAAGCTCGCACGCCTCCTCCCTCGTGATTACGCCCTCGTCAATATCCTTTTTATAGTATGGGTAAAACATCTGGTCGAGACGGCCCGGCGTGTGGACGTTGAAAGGCAGCGCCAGCTCGAGGGCCGTCTTTTCGGTCCAGTAGGACTGCACCGCCTCTGAAAAGGTCTCCGCGGGGTGGAGGGGAACCTTTTTGCAGTTTTCCAGCATTTTCGAGAAAATTTTTTTCTTTTTTGGATCGCCCTCTTTCCCCGCCTCTTCCTCCAACTTTTCGGCAAGGCGCTCGGCGAAGATGATCACCCCCTTAAGGGCTATGTCGATCGATTTCAGAAAGTCGCGGTCCCCTGTCGACAGGCCGGCACCATTGTTCAGCTCCTCTCTTACCTCCTTCCTCATCTTGAGAAGCCCCACCTTGAGGACCCTTTCATGATCGGGGATAACGTGCCCCTGCCAGTTACCGACGGCGGCGCCGGGGGAGATGACCGTCTCGTTTTTCGAGTTGGTGGAGGGAAGGCTGGCGAAGAAGCTCTGAACGTCACCCCTGTAGACGCCCGATTCTTCGAGCCCCCTCTTGAACCGGTCGATGACGGTCTTACCCTTCCAGTAGGGGAGGAGATCTTTCTGGAGTATCTTCTTGTCGCGCCTCTTGATCGTGTAGGGATTGATGTCCCGCCTGTGGATCGGTTTAAGACCGATGGACGGCATCGCCGCGCCGACCTCCTTTGTCTGCTTCAAATTCTTGTAGAAATCGAGGAGTCCGTATTGCTTCAGCATATATATGATGAACTTGATGTTCCCCTTGACCAAAGAGGCCAGCATGGAAAGGGCGTCCAGCTCTATCTCCATCACATCGTTGAAGAGACCCCGCTCCAGGTCGAGGGGTATCCCGACGTAGTTCTCGGTCCACGTCCCGGCGATGCGGTCGTCCGGGTCTATCCAAAAGCCCATATTCTCGTAGACGTTTTTCATCGCCAGGGCGACCCTCAACCCGTTGGAGAGGCCGCTCCCCTCGGTCTCCCTCCACTTTTCGGTGTAATACTTCGCCCTCTCGATGGAAACGACGGAGAGGTCGCGAAGATAGCTCCTCCTGATCCTCTTTATGCGGTCGCTCGCAAGGTCTCTGATTTCCATGATAAGTCCTCCATAATCAAGAAATGAAGTAAATAAAATTGATCGGGGATCGGGCTCGCTCGCGGTTAAAATCCTTTTTAAATATCTTTTTACAAAGAGAGAAAAATATGTTATATAATAATGTAATTCCTTATTGAATCCGATTCAATTATAGGAAAGAAAAAAGGACAAGTCAAACACTTTTTTTAAAGATATGTCTTTTTTAAGTAACTTTTTCTGTCTACACATAAGAATTGTTATGACTGAAAGGGGATGATTCTTTAATGAAGCGGCGCGCAAGGACGATAGAGGACAAGAGGGCAAAGGGCGAGAAGATACTCAAGGTGGCCAAGGAGCTCTTCTTCGACAAGGGCTACTACGGCACCACGATAGAGATGATCACAGATCAAGCCGGAGTGAGCATAGGGACCTTCTACTTCTACTACAAGAACAAGATCGAGATCTACAAGGCGTTGCAGGACGAGGGGCTCGATATTCTGCTGGAGATGATCGACGGGGTGGTATCCCGGCCGGGCTTAAGCGCCAAAGAGAAGCTCTACGAGCTTGCCCATGCCTATCTTAAATATTACAGGGAGCACAGGGAGTACTTCGACATCATCGCTATCTTAAGCGCCACGCCGGACGAGCTGAAGGAGACCGACACCGAGCTGAGCGGCATCATAAACACCAAGGCGTTCAACGTGCTCAAGAAGATCGAGGGTGTGCTCAACGAGGGCGTTGAAAACGGCGAATTCGTCCCCCTCGACACCTGGAAGGCGACGAGCGTCTTCTGGGGCCTGATGGACGGCCTGGTCCTGCTCGAGGAGCGCGACAACGTCGTCAACGTGATCGGGTTCAGCCTGGACGAGCTGATTCGCCAAGCCCTCGAGATGTCGTTTCACGGGATAATGAAGAAGTGAGAATATAACCGCATCAGTCAAGATTTGTGTTTACGGTTTACCACCCTTTATTACAGGGTAAACAAGAGGGGTAAAAAAAACAACCCTTTTTTTTAAATGAGGAGGGAAAAGCTTTATCCAGTAGAGATGCATCCCACGGCCAATAAATATGGGAGGTGATGATGTTAAAAATATATTCCTATTGACAAAGAAAAAAAGTTATATATTATAAATGGGAAGTCTATTATTTTAGTCAGATATGTTTTAGAATTAATAATTTCATTGAAGGAGATGAAATGCATAGAAAGAAGCTTTTAACCATTTTAGTAATATTTGTACTTATTTTAGTAAATAACATATGCTTTGCCGAAGAATGGAGAGAATGGGCCAAAAAAGGGAATGATTATTACCGTAAGTTTAAATGGGCAGAAGCACTTGAATGCTATAATAAATCATTAGCTATTCACACTACTATAAATAACCTATTTAACAGGGCTTTTGTCTACCAATATTTGGGAGAATACGAGAAAGCTCTAAATGAATGGGATGAAATAATTCCTTTAATCCCGGATAATCCTTATGTTTATGGAAATAAAGCTGAAGTTTTAATTGAATTAGGCAGGACTAAAGAAGCAATAAATGAATTTGAACGTGCACTGAGTCATAATCCTAATGAGGACGCTAAACTTGAATATATGGGAACTATAAAATATTTATCTGGTGAAATTGAAGAAGCCATTGAATATTATAATAAGTCCTTAGCAATTAGAGAAGGAAATTATGTTTTATTTCTACTTGGTAAAACATATTGTTCACAAGGTGAATATGGTAAAGCTTTTATATATTATGAAAAATCCTGTAGTAAAGGAGAGTATAAAGGTTGCAAAGCATATGAAGAACTTGAAAATAAGCTAAAATAGAATACATCTAACTACAAATAGGGTGTAAAAGTCAAGCACCTTCCGTACAGTATGTCCTCTCGGGGCCGCCGATTTAGGCGGTTTCCTTTGGTATCTCGTTTCTTTTCTTCTTCCCTAATTCAACGGTTTCTATAGGTCGTCTGCCCATGTTCCGATATCCCCGATGGGG
>JAFGIX010000042.1 GCA_016929395.1 Candidatus Zymogenus saltonus | reverse complement strand
GGAGGGGATAAAGAGGGCGGGGTGGGGATGGTCGTGTGCATATCGGTGGGTGGGGGAGAGAGGGGGATTTGGTCTATTCCGAATGTCTGTTAGTCCCAAGGATTTTATGATAATACGGCATTAATTGTTTTATAAGGCCCGCCTTTAAAACATTACTTCCGTATGTCCCTACATCTGTATTTTGTGGAGGTCTTAAGCTACAACCACTTTTCAATACCATTCGACAAAGTCTGTACGAAAAAAACCCGCCTATTAAAAATTCCCCAAAAGAAAATAAAAAATTGAATTTAACTCCCCAATCTGCTATTTTAGATCGAGAGATTTCCTGCAATGGCTAAAGTCATCCGAAAATCGGCGGGATGGTTATAAGGGGGCAAGTGGACGGGGCAGGGAACAAAACCCTCCGCTGTTGATAAAAAAGATTTGGGGAGCCGGCCTTTGACGGAAGACATCTTCTTTTACCTTTTCCCGAAGATCCTATTCGCCCTGTTTGTATTGGGGGCGCTCCTCATCCTTTTGTATACATACCGCTCCAGGGAGGAAAGGAGGCTTGCATTCGACCGTCTCGCCAGGGAGCTGGGGTTTACATCGGACGATCTCGAGATCAAGAAGACGGACGTGTTGTCCGAACCCCCCGGCTCCGGCCGCGGCGGAAGGGTAATGGGGGATATCATAATCTCGGCAATTCGTCTCTTCGGCCCCCAACTGAGCGTCGCAAGAAACGAGCTGAAGGCCATTCTATCGCACTTTCGGCTGTTCAGAGGTTTTTCCAGCGTCAGGATTGAAAACCTCCTGACGAAGGATTCCCGCGGCGGAAAGATATACCTCTTCGAGGGGCTTTTCAGAAAGAAGAGCAGCAACAGGTCATATTACCGAACGGCCTTTGCCGTAAATGAAGAAGGGCTCGATTTCCCCGAGTGCACCGTGGTCCCGGAAAAGCACGCCGACAGGCTTTACAGGTTCCTCGGCTTCATCGGGCTCGATCACAAAGATATCAACGTGGAGTTCGACCCGGAGTTTTCGTCGTCATACGTTGTCAGGGGGGCGGACGAGCTCAGGGTCAGGGAGATACTGAACGCCGGCGTCTGTCGGTGGTTCATGGGGCTGAAGGAGGACTATCCCCACTTCGAGAGCAAGGGGACGGCCTTCGCAATTTTTTTCGAGGGCAAAAAGTTAGAGATCGATGAGATCAAGACCCTCTTTTTTGCGGCGAGCGAGTTCCTTCGGATGTGGGTACACTAACGGCGGTTTATTGATAAATGATCTAATATTTTTTGAGAGGTGGCAGTCATGGCTGAAAAGTTCTACAGTGAGAGAAATCTGAAATTCCTGCTATACGAGGTCTTTAACATAGAAGACCTCACGAAGACCCCCTACTTCCAGGACCACAGCAAGGAGATGTTCGATATGGCGCTCGATACGGCGGCGAAGATAGGGCGGGATATGTTGTTCCCATACTACCTGGAGATGGACAGGGAGCCGCCGAGGCTGGAAGGAGGCGAGGTCAAGGTCCACCCGATGATAAGGGATTTCCTCAAGGAGTGCGGCGAGGGGGGATGGCTCTCCTCGATATTTTCGTACGATGTCGGCGGGCAGCAGCTCCCGATGACGCTCGGCTTTGCCTGCATCTTCATCTTTTCGGCGGCGAACTTCTCGGCGGCCGTCTACGCGGGCATGATTATGGGTGCCGCCCACCTGATCCTCTCATTCGGGACCGATATGCAGAAGGAGAAGTACCTCCCGCCGATGCTGGAGGGGAGATGGGGCGGGACGATGGCGCTCACCGAACCGCAGGCGGGAAGCTCCCTCGGCGACGTCACGTGCACCGCCTATCCTACCGAAGATGGTCATTATAAGTTGCGCGGCCAGAAGATATTCATCTCCGGCAGTGACTACGACTGCGTGGAGAACGTGGTCAACATGGTCCTTGCCAGGACCGAAGGCGCCCCGCCGGGGCTTAAAGGTCTGTCCCTGTTTCTGGTGCCTAAGCTCAGGATCGAGGGCGACGGGTCGCTCGTCAGAAACGACATCAACGTGACCGGGATGTACCACAAGATGGGCTACAAGGGGTGTCCCATCCTCCAGCTCAGCTTTGGGGACGACGACAACTGCCACGGCTACCTCGTCGGCGAGGAGAACAAGGGGCTCTTCCACATGTTCCAGATGATGAACGAGGCGAGGCTCATGGTGGGGGTGCAGGCGGTCGCCATCGCGTCGGCGGCCTACTACGCCGCCCTCGAATACACCAAGGAGAGGCCCCAGGGGAGGGACATCATGGAGAAAGACCCGATGAAGCCCCAGATCCCGATCGTCGAGCACGCCGACGTAAAGAGGATGCTCCTGTTCCAGCGCGCCGTCATAGACGGCTCCCTCTCCCTCATCCTCCAAAGCACGATGTACGAGGACCTGACGAGAAACGGGGACGACGGAAATATCAATGAGGACGTCGAGAGATACAAGTTCCTCCTGGACATCCTGACGCCGGTCGCCAAGACCTACCCCTCCGAGATGGGGATCCACTCGGTCAGCCAGGGGCTCCAGTGCTTCGGCGGCTACGGCTACTGCGACGAGTTCCCGCTGGAGCAGTACTACCGTGACGCCAGGATACACCCGATCCACGAGGGGACGACCGGCATCCAGGGGATGGACCTTTTGGGCAGAAAGGTGGTGATGAAGGACGGCAAGGCCTTCAAGTATTACCTGGAGGAGTTAGAGAAGACGATGGCGGAGGCAAACGGCATCGCCGACCTCAGGCCCTACGCCGAGAGGCTGGAGAACGCCGCGGCGAAGCTCAAGGACGTAACAGCGAGCCTCGTCGGCTTTGCCCTTAAAGGGGAGATAGAGAGGTACTTATCTGATGCCGTCCTCTATCTCGAGATGTTCGGGATAATCGCTGTGGCGTGGCAGTGGCTGAAGCAGGGGATCGCGGCAAGCAAGGTCCTCGCGTCGAAGCCGGCCGGGACGGACGTGAAGTTCTACGAGGGAAAGCTTATCACGATGAAGTTCTTCTTCCACTACGAGCTCCCGAAGATCGAGGGGCTGGCGGTGCGCCTTTTGGAGGAGGAGGGGATAACCACGAAGATGGAGGTCGACCACTTCACCGATTAGGTTTAAGATAAAAAATTTCATGTATGCGGAGGCGCCCGATACACGGTTGGGCGCCTCTTTTATCTTTGTAATAATTCCACTTTTTTTTTGTATTGACATGGTGGGTGGGGGGGGGGTAATCTGAGATGGGGGTTGGGGATTCGGATTTGGGTTTGTTTGGGATTGGATTTATAGTTGCTATAAAAGTCGTTTGTCTCAGTGGTTTTTTTCAGGGTGTGTAATTTATATAAGCCTTAAAGGAAGATCATGAGCGAAACAGTTTTTAAACAAGTAAACTACGATCTGAATGCTTTGGTTAAGTATATAGAATTAGGTGAGATAGGCCTACCCGACATTCAGCGCCCCTTTGTATGGAAAAATGCCAAAGTACGAGATTTGTTTGATTCTATGTACCAAGGCTATCCAGTTGGCTATTTGCTGTTTTGGCAAAACGGAATTTCTGATGATGCCCGCGTTATTGGCATAGATACCAAGCAAAAACTTCCTCGTTTACTGATCGTTGACGGCCAGCAACGTTTGACGTCCCTATATGCAGTTTTGAAAAATATCCCGGTTGTCCGCGAAAACTATAGTACTGAATTTATTCATATTGCATTTAACCCGATTTTGGAAAAATTCGAAGTAGCTGATGCAGCCATTCGCAGAGATAAGTCATACATCCCCGATATCTCCATATTGTGGAACAAGGATACGGATCTTTTTGAGATTGTTGACCGCTATCTTTCTGAATTGAAAGATTTACGCGAGGTCAACAGAAGTGAAGAAAAGAAGATAAAGAAGGCAATCTCAAAACTCCAGTCACTCTTGAGTTTTCCTTTTACTGCATTGGAGCTCTCGGCAAATATCAGCGAAGAGGATGTAGCTGATGTTTTTGTACGCATAAACAGTAAAGGTACACCGCTCAACCAGGCTGACTTTATTCTGACACTTATGTCGGTTTTCTGGGATGAAGGTAGAACCCAACTTGAACAGTTCTGCAGGGAGGCACGCAAACCATTAAGAAGGGATGTTTCACCATTCAATTATTTCATTCAACCTGATCCCGATCAACTGCTGCGGGTTAGTGTAGGAATTGGATTCAAGCGTGCGCGGCTCAGATATGTTTATTCCATGTTACGCGGAAAAGATCTGGAAACAGAACAATTCAGCGATGAGCGACGAGTTGAGCAGTTCGAAGTACTCAAAAAAGCTCAGGAACGCGTGATTAACCTCCTATACTGGCATGACTTCATGAATTGTATTTTGCTGGCAGGTTTCCGTAGTGACAGTATGATCAGTTCCAAGAACAATCTTCTTTTTTCTTACATCTTGTATCTCATGGGTCGAACCGAGTACGGTGTTGACGAATATCGCCTTCGTAGAATCATCGCGCGATGGTTTTTCATGTCCAGTATTACAGGACGTTTCACCGGTTCGTCGGAATCTGCTATGGAGTTTGATTTAGCACGCTTTCGCGAAGTGAAAGATGCGGATAATTTTGTGAACATATTAGGAAACGCCTGCGATCTGGCATTAACAGAAGACTACTGGAAAATAACCCTGCCTAATGACTTAGCAACATCATCGCCTCGCAGCCCTTCGTTATTTGCCTATAACGCTGCACTCGTGTTACTTGACGCTCGTGTTCTGTTTTCCAAATTGAAAGTTTCGGAACTGTTGGATCCGGTATTACAAGGGATTCGTAGTGTTGTAGAGCGACATCATCTTTTTCCAAAGGGCTATCTTGGGACTCTCGGTATTATAGATTTACGAGAAACAAATCAAATCGCTAACTATGCACTTGTTGAGTGGGGCGATAATAGTAAGATTATGGATCAATCTCCGGCTAAGTATCTACCAGGGATGATATCGCGTTTCGGGAAAGAAGAACTATCACGTATGTACCATTGGCATGCGCTACCAGGAAATTGGGAGCAGATGAATTATAGCGAGTTCTTGGAACAACGACGTGAATTGATTGCGCAGGTAATTCAGGAAGGTTATCTAACACTGAAGGTTGAACAACTTGGAGCAGCTAAAGATATACCTCTTTCCTTAAGCGATATAATCAAAAATGGAGAATCCAGTGAAGTTGAATATAAATCTACTTTACGAGTCAATCTTCATACTGGTAGCAGAGACCCAAAAATTGAATTGGCAACACTGAAAACAATTGCAGGATTTCTTAATTCAAATGGTGGTATTCTTACAATCGGTGTTGCGGATGATCAAACTCCTCTTGGCATTGATACTGATGGTTTTGAAAATGAAGACAAGATGAGCCTTCACCTTGTTAATTTGATTAATGATCGTATCGGACCGTCAAAGATGCAGTTTATACATGCACGCTTTGAAGATTATGATAGTTGTCGGGTCATGGTAATTGAATGCTCCAATGCTAAATCGCCAACATTTGTAAAAGATGGAAGTATTGAGCGTTTTTATATCCGAACTGGCCCTTCCACAACAGAACTAAGTGCCAGTCAAACTCAAGATTATATCAAACAAAGATTCAAGAGATAAAAAGGCGCTACACCAGACAGCAATCCACAGTACTTATATAATAGTCTATGTTTATAGTCTTTTGGTAGCATTTGTAAAAATCTTTGGCTCTCCCCCACCCCCAACCCCCATCCAAATAACCCCCTCCCACTCCACCCGCTCCTCGTCGGGACGCTGGTCTTCGTCTTCGGGCTTGTGTTCGCCCGGGCCGCCGCCGAATCGGGCGGCGCCTTAGCCATAGTCTACCGCGTGCTCATGGCGCCGTCCATGTCGGTGGCGCTCATCGAGTCGAAGCTCCTCGGCACTGAGCTCTCGACCGCAGCTGCCCTTACCCTTGCTCTTTTTCTCCACTACACCGCATATTTTATCGTTGTCCTCGTCATTCGTTTAGTGTATAAAAAGATAGTCGCTAAGACCAATTGACGTCCTTTTTGTTTATCTGCGGTCGCTTGAAATGAAATTGGAAAATCTCAAGAACTACGGCGTGGGTCTAAGCAGGCAGCTCAGCGCGCTGCCGTCGGAGGTGAAAAAGAGCGTCGCGAGGCTCGGCACGGAGATCATCTTCGACGAGGTCGGGTTCATGAGAATACCCAAGCTCATCGTGATCTACTTCGCGGAGAAGCGGCGGATGAAGAGGGTCGACCTCTCCCCCGTTAAGGAGATGGGGTTGGATGACGAGCAGTTCATAAGGGAGCAGATCACGCTCGCGGCGGTCTTCTCCGCGATAAAGAGGACGGCCGGGGCCGATAAGGCAAACGAGATTATTCGGCTGTTGAGCGAAAGGATCGGCGGGGATACGCTGGAATACGTCATGCCCGCGCCCGACGACTTCCTGGAATTTAAAAATCCATTCCACGCGTTTAGGGACTACCTGACATCGGTCGCCGAGGGTGACAACAGGGAGGGGTGCCACCGCGTCGAGATAGTCGAGAACACGGGCGACAACTTCCAGATGAACATCACCTACTGCGTCTGGTACGACATATACAGGAGGCTGGGCGTCCCGGAGGCGTGCCTCGTCAGCTGCTACTCGGACGAGGTCCTGCTCCCCAATTACCTTAAGCCGCTGGGCGCCAGGTTCGTGAGGACGGGCACCATCGCCGGGGGCGCTCCCGTCTGCGACTTCAGGTTCGAGCGAACGGCGAAGAAATAGCCGTCGGCCCCTAATCCACCTTCCCCTCTTTCTTAGCCTTCTTCTCTTTCTTCTTGGCCTCTCTTATGGCCCTCTTCTCCTCTTTCGCCGCGATCGTTGTTCGGGCGACCTTGTCGATGAACATTATCAGAATGCCTATCCCGATGAAGATGTAGATTATCGTGAATATCTTCGATATCGGCTTCGTGGGCGCCAGGTCGCCGTACCCGATCGTCGTCAGCGTAACCACGCTGAAGTAGAGGGAGTCGATGAATTTCCATCCCTCCGCCTTGTGGTAGAAGCCCGTTCCGCTCATCAGCGTGAAGATCACGAGATAAAGAAGGCCGCGAAACTCCGGGTCCTTGAGGCCCCTAAAGATCGTCCTTACGAAACGGATCACCATAGTGATAAAGGCCAACATTATGGGCTCCCCTTGACATGTCTGATTAAAGCTTACAATTTCCGTATAATAATAGATAGGTATTGGATAATGTGTCAAGGTTAATCATGCGATTGGGAGGAGGATTACAGCCGAAGTTTGGAATTGCATATGGACGGGATATAAGTTAAAATATCGTTGGTTTTCCGAAAAAAGTAGATGTTAAGAAAGAAAATGCACAAATAAGGCTTAAACGCCGACTCAAAGCCAAATATAAGGGAGGACTAATGTTTGGGATACACTATTTCAAGGCGGAGCCGACCGAGTTCGTTAGGATAAGGATCGGAAGGAGGGTCAAGAAGGAGGGCGAGGGGATCTCCGGGTACTACCTGCCCTACAGGACGACCGTGGAGATGGTCTCCGTGGCGGCGATCGACCAGCCCTTCTACTTCAAGGAATTCAGCAAAGACAACCAGGAAGTCGACATCCAGGGGGGATTCATATTCAGGGTCTCGAGTCCCAAGAGGGTCATCGAGACGTACAATTTTTCCGTAGATCCGACGACCAAGGAGTACCTGACCGAGGATTCCATGAAGCTCCCGGAGCATATCCTGCAGCTTATCAAGGGTAAGACGAGAAACATCGTTCAGGAGACCCCGCTGGCGAAGCTCCTACTGATGGGGGACAAGCTGGCCAAAGATATTATCGAAGGGCTGGGTAGGGAGGAGATATTCAGTGATATGGGTATTGATCTCAGGAGCCTCTACTTCGCCTCCATCAGGCCGACCCCAGAGATAGCGAAGGCCCTCGAGGCGGAGTACAGGGAACAGCTTCTTCAGAAGGCGGACGAGGCGATATACGCGAGAAGGGCGCAGGCGGTGGAGAATGAGAGGGTAATCCAGCAGAACGAGATGAAGACAAAGATCGAGCTGGAGCTTAAACGTAAGGAGCTGGTGGAGCTGGAGGGGAAGAACATAATCCAAAATGCGGAGTACAGGGCTCAGGCCAAGGAGAGGGAGCTAAAGGTCTACGATAAGCTCGGCGCCGATAAGATCACGGCCCAGGCGCTTTTGGCTATAGGCGAGAACGCCGAGAAGATCGGAAACCTCACCATAACCCCGGATCTCCTGGCGCAGCTGTTGAAGAAGTAGACGGTCGAGATGGAAATAAAGAAGATCGTAGTCGTCAAGAAAAAGACGATGCTCGAGGGGCTTCTGGTCAGGCACTCCACCGCATCTCAGGCCAGGTTCTATATCACCGCTTCGGGTCACTCCTACAGCTCCTACGAGGAGGCCCACAGCGTCTACAAGAGGGGCCTTAAGGAGACGCTCTCCAATATCCCCAAGAAGACAAGGTCCCAAGTGGTCGACAAGGAAGACCTGGCGAACTTCCAGTTCGGGGAGAGCGACCTTGTCGTCGTCGTGGGGGACCCAGGCCTCTTTATAAACGTGGCGAAGTACGTAGGGGGGCAGCCGGTGATCTCGGTCAACCCGGACGAGAAGAGGTTCGACGGCGTCCTCGCCACGTGCAACGTGGCCGGATTTCCTAAGGTGCTCCATACGGTCCTCATGGGGGACGCGAAGATGGAACCGTTGACGATGGCGGAGGCGGCCCTCGACGACGGGCAGACGATGAGGGCCTTAAACGACCTCTTCATCGGGAGGAGGACCCACGTCTCGGCCCGATACACTGTCGAGTACGGGGGGGCCAAGGAGGAGCACTCCACCAGCGGGATAGTTGTCTCGACGGGGACCGGGTCTACCGGGTGGCTGGTCTCGTTCAAGACGTGGGCCGAGAAGGTCTCCGGGGCCAAGTACCCCTACGACGTCCCCTTTGGGAGGGACCAGGCCCGCCTCCTCTTCAACGTCAGGGAGCCGTTTCCTTCAAAGGTCACGGGGACCGGGATAGTCCACGGGGTGGTGACAAAGGGGAGCCCCCTTGTCATCAAGTCCAACATGCCGGAGGAGGGGGTGATATTCGGAGACGGTATAGAGAAGGACTACCTCCAGTTCACGTCCGGGAGGACGGCCACGATCAGCCCCTCGGAGAGAAGGGTCTATCTAGTAAGGGACGGATAGCGGTTGGTTCCCCTCCGTTGATAAAAGGTGTTGCCCAATGACCGCCTCGGAAGGCCCGGCCCCTTCGACGTTTTTCAAAAAGTATTTTCTAAAGATGTTTCCCTTAAGATATTTCCCCCTCTTGGCTTACCAACGTTCTATACAATAATTTTGACTTTTCGTGCGATGTATAGTAACTTAAATTGCAATATAACGTAATTTTCAAATATCTGTCTGAAAGGTGTTTAAGATGAGCGATGGAATAGTATCCGATGTTTTGAAGATGGAGCAGAAAAAGGACGACATCGTGGAGCTTGCCGCCCGCTACGTGTGCCCCGGGAGGGTGGAGACCTTCAAGATGCTGGGCACCGTCCCGGTGATGGGCCGCAGGGAGGGGAACTACTTCTGGGACCTCGACGGCACAAAGCTCTTCGACGTCCACATAAACGGGGGAACCTACAACCTGGGGCACAGAAACCCGGAGATAGTGAAGACCCTTAAAGAGGCGGTCGACCAGTACGACATCGGAAACCACCACTTCGCCAGCATCGCAAGATCCAAGCTTGCCGAGAGGCTTGTCGCCTTGACTCCCGGAAATATGAAATACGTAGTCTTCACCCCCGGCGGAGGAGAGGCGATAGATATTACGATCAGGACTGCGAGGAAGTTCACCGGCAGAAGGAAGATCGTCGCCTTCAAGGAGGCGTATCACGGCCACGGCGGCCTCGGCCTTCGGGCCGGGGGCTATGCCGACCTCGCAGACTTCTTCCTCTCCGGTGGGCCGAAGGGGGAGTTCGATCTCGTACCCTTTAACGACATTGAGGCGATGAAGGACGCCCTGAATGGGGACGATGCGGCGGCGGTCTTATCCGAGATGATCCCGGCCACCAGCGGCTTCCTCATGCCCTACGATGAATATTTCCCGGAGGTGAAAGACCTTTGTGAAAAGCACGGCGCCCTCTTTATCGCAGACGAGGTGCAGACCGGGCTGGGGCGCACCGGCAAGGTCTGGGCCTGCGAGGGCTACAAGGTAAAGCCGGACATGCTGGTCACCGGAAAGGGGCTCTCGGGAGGCGTATATCCCATTGCCGCGGCGCTCCTTTCGGAGAAGGTCGCCGGGTGGATGATGGAGGACGGCTGGGGACACTCGTCCACCTTTGGCGGCTCGGAGCTCGGCTGTGTCATCGCGCTTAAGGTCCTCGAGATCTTGGAGAGGTCGGGGGTACTCGAGAACGTAAACGCAATGTCGGAGCTCGTCGCAAAGGGATTGGCGGAGATCAAGGGGCGTCACCCGTTTTTGGCCGAGGTAAGGCAAAACGGCCTCGTCATCGGGCTTCGCTTCGACAACCCCTACGGCGGCATGATGATGGCCGCCTGCAGCTTCGAGTCGGGGCTGTGGGCCTTCCCTGCCGGCTTCGACAGGTCGGTGCTACAGTTCAAGCTCAACATCCTGGTAGACAAGGCGGCCTGTGAGGAGGCGCTCTCTCTCCTCGAAAAGGCGATCGAGCTATGCGAAGAGAAGTTTCTCAAGGGGAGCTGATGCCTCCTCCACATGGGGGAGGAGTATTTTTCGCCCCGATTTTTTAGTCGGGACACGGCTGTTTGAGCGGGCTGCTTTCCTCTTTTTCTCGGCGTCACCGCTGTTCAAGGCAGGCCTAATAGACTCTGTTTCGTGAGCGACTCTTACGCCGATCCCCTAAAAAAAACAGGGGCGATATATAATATCAAGTCCGAATTATTGCCTTTAATATTTTAACCTGAATTACAAGGAGTCTTAAAATGTGGCCGTTTAAGGACAGAGACGAAATGGTCGGCGTCCTATCCTCGCTTTGGGACAAGATATTAAACGACAAGGTGATAGTCGATTCGGTCTCCTCGGTAAAAATCCTCGTCAAGTTCCGCCTGAAAGACCCGGACGCTAACCTCTACATAGACACCCGGGGCGATTTACCCCGTTATTTCTGGGACCCGGAAAACCCGGACGACCCCGATATGGATCCCGATGTCGAGATGATCCTATCGGCGGAGACCAGCCACAAGTTCTGGATGCAGGACATCAACGTGCCTTTGGCCATCGCCGGAAGGAAGATAATCGCCAAAGGCTCCGTCCAGAAGGCGCTGAAGCTCCTCCCTGCCCTGAAGCCCGCTTTCGCCCTGTATCCCGGAGTTCTGAAAGAGTGCGGCAGGGATGACCTGTTGACGGCGCCGGAGAAGGGGAAAAAGAGAAAAAGGAAAGGGAGGTTATGGAAAAGGGGAAAAGGGGTCAAGAGGGGGACATACGATACGAAGCTCCTTCCGGAGTTTCCCCTCGAACTTGTAGAAAGGGGGGGTGAAATCCCCAGGGCAAAGGTGAACGCAAAGCTCAGGAAGGCGACAGAGACCGATATATTGAAGAACATGTGTCTGATAAGGGCCTTCGAGGAGCACCTGTCGGCAGCCTTCAGGGACGGGGTACTTCCCACGGAGGCGATCCACCTCTCGATAGGGCAGGAGGCGGTGGCAACCGGCGTCTGTCTGAGCCTGAGGGACAGCGACTACGTCAACACCACCCACAGGGGGCACGGGCACATCATAGCGAAGGGTGCCGACGTGAAGAAGATGATGGCGGAGATATACGGGAAGGCGCCAGGGCTCTGCGGCGGGAAGGGGGGCTCTATGCACGTCACCGACGGGACGAGGGGGGTTCTTGGCGCGAACGGGATCGTGGGGGCGGGCTACCTCCTGGCGATGGGGGCGGGACTCACCATAAAGATGCAGAACATCGGGAAAAAAGAGAAGAGGGACGACATCTCGGTCGTCTTCGCCGGAGACGGCTCGGTGAACCAGGGGATGTTTCATGAGGCGGCGAACATGGCCTCGGTCTTCGGGCTCCCGGTTCTCTTCGTCATCGAGAACAATCTCTACGGGGAGTTCACCTCGGTGGAGAATCACTCGGCGGTGCCGGAACTCTACAGAAGGGCGGCGGCCTACGGGATGGAGGCGGTCAGGATCGACGGAAACGACGTGGTAAAGGTGATGAAGGGTGTGAGTGATATGATCGAAAAGATCAGAAAAGACTCAAAGCCCCGCCTCGTAGAGCTTCTGACCTACCGGTGGCATGGCCACATGGAGGGAGACCCCCAGCTCTACCGGGAGGAGAAGGAGAGGGAGGCCTACAAGAAAAAGTGTCCCATCCTCCGCTTCGAGAAAGACTTGGTAAAGAGGGGGGCCATGACAAAGGAGGATGTGGAGAGCATAAAGAGGGAGGCGGAGGCCGTAGTCTCGGAGGCGGCGGAGTTCTCCGAGAGCGCCAAAGTGCCCGAGCCGAAGTCGCTGATGACCCAGGTCTACACCCCGGAGGAGAAGTCCCTTTTTACAGGGTCTTTCGGCAAGCTCACCACAGGCGGGTTCGACAAGCTCACCACAGGCCGTGAGGTGTCGATGTCCCAGGCGATAAACGAGGCGCTGGCCGAGGAGATGGAGAGGGACAAGAACGTCTTCGTCTGGGGGGAGGACGTGACTCTGGGGGGCTACTTCAATGTCACCGACGGCCTCGTGGAGAGATTCGGCAAGGATAGGATCATCGACACCCCCATCTCGGAAAACGGGATCATCGGGGGCGCTGTGGGGGCCGCGATAACAGGGCTTCGTCCCGTGCCGGAGATACTCTTCTCCGACTTTCTGACGTGTGCGATGGATCCGATATTGAACCAGGCGGCGAAGATCAGGTACATGACCGGGGGGCAGGTTTCGGTCCCCATGACGATAAGGACTCCTGTGGGCTCCGGCATAGGGATGGCCGCCCAGCACTCCCAGTCGATGGAGCGGTTTTTCTTCGGCATCCCGGGTCTCATCGTGGTCGCCCCGTCAGACGCCTTTACCGCCAAGGGGATTTTGAAGGCGGCTATAAGGTCTAACAACCCGGTTATATTCTTCGAGCACAAGCTGCTATACGCCGAGGCGGGAAAGGTTCCGGAAGGTGACTACACGCTTCCCATCGGGAAAGCGAGGGTCGTGAGGGAGGGGGACGATCTCACCATCGTAACCCACCTCTTAGGGGTGGGGGTGTCCCTCAAGGCGGCGGAGATCCTCTCCGATAATGGAATCGAGGCGGAGGTGATCGACCTCGTAACCCTCTACCCGATGGATATGGAGACGGTCCTGAAATCTGTCAAGAAGACCGGCCGTCTGGTTGCGGTGGAGGAAGGAAATCCGACCGGAGGGATAGGGTCGGAGGTGATAGCTAAGACGGTGATTTGCGGGCACGGGCTCCTCTCCCAAAACCCGATAAGGATAGCCGCGGGGGAGACCCCGATACCTTACGCATCGAATCTGGAAAACCTAATGATCCCGAATCCCGAGAAGATAGCCGAGAGGATCGAGGCTGAGCTCGGTAGGTAGGCCGGCTGGATTGATACTCCAAAGGGAATGGAGACAAGGCGGCGGGATGACAGGGTCGGGTTGATTACACGACGTGCTCTCGAACAAAGGCCGGATTTTTGACGCTTTTTGAAGCCTCGTCACCTTGGGCGGCTTGTGGTACGCCCTCGCCGGATTGGAGGGCGGTTTCCCGTCGAAGCTAGGCTGCATCGGTTCGATTGATAAACAATATACAAAGCGCCGTTCCAAAGGCGGCGGTAAAATTCTTCTTGTATAACAAAACATAATAATATAGTATGAACTGTGAAAACAAACAATGTTTTTAAGAACATGTGTAAAGAAAGGAGAGGCCTATAGCTAACCAATAACCGTTTTATGGAGGAAACTATGTCCAAGGAATCTTACCAAAAATTCGATCCATCCTGGGGGGTCAATCCCATACCTCCCGTTCCCGAAGCCCCCCTTTACAAGCCGATGCAGGATTCCGCCAAAAAATTTCCAGATAAGCCGGCAGTGATCTTTCTGCACCACGAGACCACCTACAGGGAGCTTGACGACCTGAGCGACCGCTTCGCCCAGACCTTAATCGAGATGGGGATAAAAAAGGGTGACAAGGTGGCGACTATGCTTCCCAACTGTACTCAGCACATCATCGCCTTTTACGGCATTGCGAAGGTCGGGGCTGTCGCGGTTCCCTTTAACGTGATGCTCAAGGCGGACGAGGTCAAGTACATCCTAGACGAGTCGGAGGCAAAGGTCTTTGTGGGGATAGACCTCCTGTATCCGGTGGTGCAGCCCGTTCTGGAGGAGCTTAAGATATCCAACGTCATATTAGTTCACATAAAAGATTTTTCAGCCCCCACGGCGAAGCTTCCCCCCCTCCTTCAGATGGACAAGAGCGTGCCCGAGGGCATGCTCGATTTCATGGATGTGATAGCAAAGGACAAGGGCAAGCCCCCGGAGCCGGATCTGGACTTCAAGGAAGACCTCGCAATGCTCCTCTACACATCAGGGACCACAGGCTTCCCGAAGGGGGCCATGATAACCCACTACAATTTCAACGCCGCAAGCGTGGTGGCGGACGTTCTGGGCATCAAGGAAGACGACGTTTTTCTAATGCTCTTTCCTCTCTTTCACATTGCGGGCTACGCCCTGGGGCTCCTCCCCGCGATGAGCTTCGGATGCACCACGGTTCCGGTCCCGAAGTTCGAGCCGGATGATATGATGGACGTAATCCAGCGCTTCGGCGTAACCGTCCTCTTTTCACCGCCCACAGGTTACATTGCCCTTTTGAACTACCCGGACTTCAAGAAGTACGACCTGTCAAGCATAAGGGTGACCGTGGCGTGCGGGGCGCCTGTGCCGCCCCCCCTCCAGAAGGAGTGGGAGGAAAAGGTCGGGTCTTATCTCTACAACGGGTACGGCTGTACGGAGACCATGGCGACGTCCCCCGGAATAATCGAGTTCGAGAACAAGAGGAAGTTTCAGGGCGAAACCCTGGGAGCCACGACGGCGGAGCTCAAGATAGTGGACGAGGAGGGTAAAATCGTCCCGAGGGGAACCGTGGGGGAGTTCGTCCACCGGGGGCCGGGGGTGGCGAAGGGGTACTGGAAGAAGCCGGAGGATACGAAAAAGCAGTTCACGAAGGACGGCTGGTGGCATTCCGGCGACGCCGGATATATGGACGAAGACGGCTTTGTCTATTTCGTCGAGAGGATAAAAGACCTCATCATCGCCTCTGGCTACAACATCGCTCCGGTGGAGGTGGAAAACTACATCTATGAGCACCCTGCGGTGGAAGAGGTGGGGGTCGTGGGCGTATCCGACGAGTATCGGGGCGAGACGGTAAAGGCGTATATAATTCTGAAGGAGGACTACAGGGGGAAGGTCACCGAGGAGGAGATTATCCAGTTCTGCAGGGAGAAGATGGCCGTTTACAAGGCTCCAAAGATCGTGAAGTTCGTAGACGAGATCCCAAAGACCATGACCGGAAAGGTCCTGAGGAGGGTACTAAGGGAGATGCACGAAAAGGGCGAATGAGAGATAAACGAGACATGGATTGAGGGACTCCGGGGGGGTGAAGGGCTCTTTTTATGTGGATAGTAATATTCGCCCCCCGGTTTTGAGGTCAGGGGGGAAGGGGAGGAAGTGTGTGGGAAAAGATAAGAGTGTTGTTGTATTAACACATTTTTATTGATTTAGTATATTCAATAAAAAGCCCCCGAGTTTAACAGCCGGGGGCTTTTTTTAGATTTAAGTCTAATGATCTCTAACTACTCAGAACTCATTAGACTATGGAATTCCTTAGAATTCATACAGCAACTGGTTTGTAATGGACCAGATCTCTCCCCAGTCTCCGCGGGAGCCGTCGGCCTTCTCGTAATCCCATGAGTCGCCGGTGAAGAGCACGCCCGCGCTGAGCGAATAGGTCAGGCCCTCCATGATCTCGTAGGAGAAGCCGAAGTCAAGCTCCCAGCCGAGGTCATCGTCGGCGTCCCAGGACTGGTAGAAGTAATTTCCGTACCAAGACGCAGGATGCGGATACGCGCTCCCCTTGGCATTAACTATAGCCGCCCTGGTTCCCACCAAGTTCTTGCCCACATCCTCGGTCCACTTCGCCCAGGTTATCGAGGCGTTCAGCGTCAGTTTTTCGACCGGGCATATCTCGAAGTAGAGCTTTACCGCGGTGATGTTCTCGATGTTGTTATTGTCATCAAAGGGACCCCTGCCAGCCCTCCAGATCGAGTTTGTGCCGGCATTCCCCACAATAATCTGGTTAAAGGTAAACTTGTCGGCGCTGATGTAGTTCATGTTTATGTTGTCGTAGGTAGGCCTGTTCCACCAGTGATGCTGGCCGCTCCCCATGATAAACGCCACGCCGACCCTGAGGAGGTCGTTGTAGTAGGAGACGTCGGCGTAGACGTTCCAGCCGTTTATTGAGTAGCTTATCGGGTAATTAGCTGTTGGGTTAAGGAGACCCGGACCAACGTGACGTGTGGCATGGCCGAAGATGTAGCTGTTCTCGATCGCTATGTCGATCATATCGGCGATGTTGCCCGTGTAGGCGATGCCCGTAAAACCAATGACAGCGCTGGCGTCACCAAAGCTATTCCACCTGGCGGCCAATGAGTTCCATAAAGAACCGCCAACAATATTGCCCCAGGCATCTGAATCGATGAGGGCTCCGCCGAAGAGCTCGATCACGTGCTTCTCTGCGGGGGTTATCTTCAGGTTCATGGCGTAGAGGTCGGCATCCCAGTTGTACCAGGCAGTGTTGGAACCAGCGGAAATCCCATCCGAAACCTTTGCATAAAGGACGGAAAGGGCAACAGGGCCCCAGGCGTTCGCCCAGCGGGCGCCGGTAAGGCCGATGGTTCCGTCCCCCTCATCGCTGAACGCGAGGCCGTAGCCGTAGGTCTCGTTGAATTTGCCCACTGTAAAGGTACCGATCTGAGGAAGCGTGAACTCGATGTAGGCCAGATTGATGAAGTTGCCGGCGGCGCTGTTGTTTATCCTCAGGTTTCTCTGCTGTCCCCAGGTGTCCTCGACGATATCGAACCTGATTACGGCCTTCAGGAACTCGCTCCTCGTGTGAGTGATTGTGAGACGGAACCTCTGGTCGAACCAGCCGTCGTACTGGGCGTTGTCATGTCCCGGAAAAAAGTTGTTTTGATCTTCCAGCTTCTTGTCGAAGTTGTACTCGTTCCAGGCCCTGACCCGGTATTGACCTTTAAACGTGGTTTCCGCCGCAAACGCGGCAAGGGCCGTCGCAACGAAGACTACGGTCAGGACTAATGCTAAAAATCTCTTCATTCAAACCTCCAAATTATTGAAATTGATATGAAAAAATACACTACATTTAGTAAAAAATATCAAAATATGGGGGAGATGTCAAGAAAAAAATTAAAATATTTTAATAAAAAATCACGATAATATTTTAAGGTTAAACGAAAAAAATGGTTAAATTAGAGGAAACTACAGGAAGGTAAGATAATAAGGATTTGATTCAATAAAAAATACCCGGCGGTTGCCCACCGGGGATTTTTAAGAATATGTGAAATCTTAGAACTTGTAGGTGAGAACATTGGTGACAGACCAGATCTCGCCCCAGTCTCCCCTTGTGCCGTCGGCCTTCTCGTAATCCCATGAGTCGCCGGTGAAGAGAACGCCCGCGCTGAGCGAGTATGTCAACCCCTCCATGATCTCGTAGGAGAAGCCGAAGTCGACCTCCCACCCAAGGTCGTCGTCCGCATCCCACGACTGATAGTTGTAGTTGCCGTAGTTCGCCGCGGGGTGTGGATACGCGCTCCCCTTGGCGGTAACAAGAGCCGCCCTGGTGCCCAAATTGTTCTGTCCAACATCCTCTGTCCAATTCGCCCAGGTGACCGAACCGTTCAGCGTCAGCTTCTCGACGGGGCAGATCTCGAAGTAGAGCTTTACTGCAGTGATGTTCTCGATGTTGTTGTTATTGTCGAAGGGCCCCCTGCGGCCTCTCCAGATCGAGTTTGTGCCGGCGTCACCGACGATAATCTTGTTAAAGGCAAATTTGTCGGCGCTGATGTAGTTCATGTTGATGTTATTGTAGACATTGTCGTTCCAGTAGTGGTGCTGACCGCTCCCCATGATGAAGGCCAGGCCGACCCTGAGGAGGTCTTTGTAGTAGGAGACATCGGCGTAGACGTTCCAGCCCGTTATAGAGGCGCTGTCAACAGCCGAGACTGCCGAGGTTGCAAGGCCTGCGCCATAATGCCTTGTGGCATGTCCAATGATATAGCTGTTCTCGATTGCTATATCGATCATGTCGGCAATATTACCCGTGTAGGCAAAGCCCATAAAACCAATGTCTGCGCTATAATCGGCACCAGAGACGAAGTTCCAAGTTGCGGCCCATGAGTTCCTATACACACCACCGAGTCCGCTATCGCGGGTGGCGTCGTTGTCCTGGAGATATCCGCCGAAGAGCTCGATCACGTGCTTCTCCGCGGGGGTTATTTTCATTCTCATAGCGTAGAGGTCGGCATCCCAGTTGTACGAAATCGGCTGTGCCGTGGATACCCTGTCCGCCACCTTCGCGTAAAGGACGGAAACCGCGACAGGACCCCAGGCGTTCGCCCAGCGGGCTCCGGTGAGGTTGATTGTCCCGCTGCCGTCGTCGCTGAATGCGAGCCCGTATCCGTAGGTCTCAGGGAACTTACCGACGGTGAACGTACCGATCTTGGGGAGCGCAAACTCGATGTAGGCCAAATCGATGAAGTTGCCGGCGGCGCTGTTGTTAATAAGCAGGTTTCTCTGCTGTCCCCAGGTGTCCTCCACGAGATCGACCCTGATTACGGCCTTCAGGAACTCACTCCTCTTGTGGGTGATCGTCAGGCGGAACCTCTGGTCGAACCAGCCGTCGTACTGGGCGTTGTCATGTCCCGGAAAATTGTTGTTTTGATCTTCCAGTTTCTTGTCGAAGTTGTACTCGCTCCATGACCTGACTCGATAACTGCCGGAAAACGTGGTCTCCGCCGCAAAGGCTGTAAAAGCAACGGCGACAAAAACAACAGCTAAAGTCATTGTTAGAAACTTTTTCATTCAAACCTCCTGAATACATTTAAAGGTTGGACTTACTGACATTAACAGCCTCAATTGCGGAAAATGTATCAGGATGTTAATAGAGAGTCAAGAAAAAAGTTCAATGATTACAATAATTTACACTACCTATACACAAAATATACAGAATAATCACATAACTCTATATTTTTAGAGGATAATTCCCGTATTCTTCTATCGCCTCCATCATCCAACTCATGTTTTCGACCCTTATATCGGCATGGGAGTTGCAGGGGCCGAGAATCAGGTTGCCGTTCTTGCCCCCCTCTTTTATCGAATCCTTGACGTGAGCGAAGACCTCCTCCCTTGTACCGTGGGACAACACGTGGGCGATGTCGAGGTGTCCCAAGAGCGCCATATCCTCGCCGATCTCCGCCCTTACGTCGGCGAGGTTTACGTTCGCTGTGGGCTCCAGGGAGTGCTGTCCGTCAAATCCCCACTTCTTGTAATATTTCAAAAGGGGTATCGTCCAGCCGTCGGTGTGGATCACCATCGGGACCCCCTTCTTGTGGGCGTGATCCGTAATCTCCCTGTACGGCTCCCCGAAGAGCTCGTCCATCGTCTTCGGGTTGACCATCGGGCCCGATTTATATGCCTGGTCGTCGGATACGATAAAGCCGGGAAGCCCGGCGTCTATCGAAGCGTCGACGCACTTCAGGTACATGTTCTTGTTGTACTCGATGAGCTCCTCCATGAATCCCCGCTCCTTTTTCAGGAGCCGGGAGAAGGTGTTGAATCCGAAGGGCTGCCAGGCGTTCTCGAATAATCCCATGAATAGGGACCCGAAGATGTAGATATCGTCGCCGAACTCCCTGTTGATCAGGACGTTGAACTTGAACATCTTCTCCGGAAGCGCCTCCCAGTGTTTCTTGTTGAACCTCCTCCAGTCGTCCGGGGTCCTGAAGGTACCCTCAACGAACATGGGCGTGTCCATATTCCCGTAGCCGTCGTCGGTGATCTTGTAGAGCCTTCCGCCGTAGACGTCCGTCATGAACTTCGAGTTTTTAAACCGAAAGATATTTGCGTAGATGTTCCACGTTGAGTCGAAGCCCATCTTGACGTCCGACTCGGTCTTTTTCAGCATGAACTCGGTGACGTCCTTGTCGAAGACCTCCATGTAATTCAGAAGCGGGGATGTAAAATCGATGATCTTCGCGGTGACGGGATTGATAAGGTATTTGTAGGTGTTCACCGGTATCTCGTTCAAGGAATCGTAGACGTATTTTTGTACGTCCATGCACGATATTGTCGGGACCCTGTCCGGCTTCTTGTGATTTAAGGCCGCCTCGACCCGTTCCTTCTTGTTCATATGTGCCCCCTTTGAGTAATAAAAAAAAATATTTTAAATTTTATCATCAAAATGTATTACGCGCAAACTATTCATGAGGAAATTACACGGTAATACCACGCTTAATAATATCTCCTTTACTTTCTTCCCGTCAGGTGATATAAATCTCCGATGTCACAAAAGCCAATGGACCTCAGGGGCTCGGCCATGGCGGTGATTCTGAGCATCATCTTCGGGTCGAACGCCCTTGCAATCAAGGTATCGCTGATCGGGATACCCCCCGCCGCGTCCGCCGCAATACGCTTTATAATAGCGTCGCTCATTTTCTACACCTACGCCAGATTCAAGAAGATGGAGCTTGCTATGACGGCGAGGCAGTGGGGACACGTGGCGGTCCTCGGATTCTTATTCGGGGTGCAATTCACGATTTTCTACGCCGGTGTGAATTACACCACCGTCTCCCGCGCCGCAATCCTGATGAACACCCAGCCGTTTTTTGTAGCCATTCTCGCCCACTTCTTCCTCGTGGACGACAGGCTCAACTTGAGGAAGATCGTTGGGATACTCCTGGCCTTTGCGGGAGTCTTGATCCTGTTTTACCGGAGTGGAGGGGAGGGAGCTTCGGAGCATAATTGCCTCTTGGGCGATCTTCTGGTGCTTATCGCCGCGATCAGCTGGGCGTCCCAGACAATCTATATTAAACGATGGCTCGATGAATGGGAAAGTCTCCACCTCGTGCTTCACCCGATAGCGATAGGGATAGTCGTCCTCTGCATATCCCACCTCATCTTCGAGCGAAACATAATGCTTGTGCTTAACAGGGAGGTCGTTGTCTCCATCCTCTACCAGTCGGTCTTTGTGGCTGGGATGGGCTACTTGGCCTGGACAAACCTCCTTTTGAGATACAAGGCCACCCACCTGTCCGCCTTTATCTTCCTGATGCCCCTTTCCGGCGTGCTCCTTGGAACGATCTTTATGAAAGACCCTGTGACGGCGCGGTTGATAGGGGGGCTTGTATTAATCGTCATCGGCATCCTCGTCGTAAACATCAGGCCGAAGGAGTTCTTCCTCGTTCAGGAATAGCGGTCTTTAAAAAAATGGCCCATCAGCCATTTTTTTCTTGACAAACTATACTGAAAGGACTATATTAGTATAGAAAGTACATAGGGGATTATTACGGCTGTGAAGGTAAACGACAAATATATTGAAGAGAGGATATTGGAGAGGACAGCGGAGCTAATCAGCCGGATGGGTCTCAAGGGCTGGAACATGGACACCCTCGCCTCTGAGGCGGGTCTTGCAAAAAACACCCTCTATAAGATCATCGGCTCCAAGGAGGAGCTGGTGGAGAGGGTGGCGAAGAGAAGCATCAGGAGCGTCCAGTCTCGCCTCGTTGAGATCATCGATGGGGAGGGGGAATATGTGGATATTTTAAGGAGGATGATCACCGAATTCCCAATCCTCTTGAGCGCCGTCAGGGCTGATTCGATGCGGGAGATATTTCTCGAATACCCCGCAGTGGAAAAGGGAGTCAGGGTGCACCAGGACGAGCTGACCGATCGGGTCTTAGATTTTATCGAAACGGGGATAGAGAAGGGTATATTGAGGGGGGACGTTACAGCGGGTTTCATCTTCGACCTCCTGAGGGCGATAGTGATTTTTCACATCGGGAGCGGAGCGGGAGCGGTGGGAGACGAGCTCTCGAAAAGGATCGGTCTCTCCTTCGACTGCCTCTTCAATGGGCTGAAGGTGTAGTTTTTTTTGACTTTAAAATGAACTATATAGACATTATTAGTATAATAAGTATAGCATGTTGGTTGATCAGTATTTAGGGGTGATCGTGATTAAAGGAGTTAAGAAAACAAATTTCATTCGACTGGGAAGCCGGGTATTAAGACTATACTGTCATTCCCGCGGAAGCGGGAATCCAGTTTGATATTTTTCTGGATTCCCAGTCAAGCTGGGAATGACAGAATATGTTCCCTGTAGTACTGGAAAAGACAAGATAGAAATAGGGTGAATTGTATTAGATGCTTTAACGAAGGAACGAATTTTGAAAAGTGCTGATTCCAAAATTTTTAGTGTGGGTTTATATCATAGGAGGAACGAGATGAAACCGAATCCCCCCTTTTTAATCTTTCTAAGCTTTTTAATGGCGAACTTCTATCTCCTCTCGGGCCGTCTCCACTTCCCGAGGGAGAGGATCGGCGAGAAGATCAAGATAGATGACAAGGCCGAGTTTACGGTCTTCAGGCAGGCGTATCTCAACCCGCCGAGATCGGAGAACGGAAAGCCTCCCGGCGCGAGGTTTGTGGTTCGCTTTCACGTGGAGAAGATGTCGCCCGAGGTGAACAAGGTCTTCTCCCTTTTCACCATACCATTCTTCGCGGGTCTTGAGGGCTTCAGGTCAAAGATATGGCTTCTGGACGAGGCGGGCGGCGACTGCATGGGGATATACGAGTGGCAGACGGTCGAGGACGCAAGGAACTACTCCGAGTCATTTGCCATGAGATTCATGACCAATCGGTCGGTTGAGGGCTCGGTCTCGTTCGAGATAAAACCGATAAATTGAAACATCAAATGTCATTCCCTTGGGAAGCGGGGTACTAAGACTATATCGTCATTCCCGTGAAAACGGGAATCCAGAAAGATATTCACTGGATTCCCGATCAAGTCGGGAATGACAGCATATATTCCTGGTCAAGCTGGGAATGACAGCATAAGTTCCCATTCGAGTTGGGAATTACAGTATTGATTCCCGATAAAGTTAGGGATGACACTCTGGATTCCCAATCGTGTTGGGAATGACAGTATGGATTCTCAGTGGTGTTGGGAATGACAGAATGGAAATAAAATAAAAAAATATCAGATATTTTAAAAGGGAATCAAGTTTAGAATAACCTCTTATTATAGGAGTTTGAAAATGAACATTCTATCCATTAACGGGAGTTCAAGAAAGAAGGGGAACACCGCCTTTGCCGTGAGGCTTTTGACTGATCGAATCTCGGGCGAAAACGACAGTGTAAGGCACATCGATCTTGCCGACCTCAAGATGTCGGTGTGCACCGGCTGCTACGGCTGCGAGCCGAAGAAGAGGTGCGTAATCGACGACGACTTCCAGGTCGTCTTCGACGAGATGATGAGGGCTGACGTTATCGTCTTCGGGACGCCGGTCTACGTGGCGAAGGAGTCGGCCCTTTCCAGCATCTTCTTCGAGAGGTGCAAGGCCTTCATCTCCCACGTCGAGGGGGAGGGGAGGGAGGGGGATACGATGTTCAGGCTCTACCGGGACGTGAGGAGGGAGAAGGGGAACATACCCGTGATGCCGAAGTCCCGCCTCCCGAAGGGGAAGAGCGCCTACCTCGTGGTGACTCAGTATCAGATATACCCCTTCGAGAACGTAATGAACCTATGCTCTCTGGTCTTTAACCTTTTAGGGATCGAGGTGAGGGGGCGGTGGTTCGCAACGGAGTGCCTGGAGGCGGGAGATCTGAAGGGGAAGATAGGAAGGGAGGGCCTCCCGGTGGAGATCCTCGAGGCGACGGCGTGATCAATGGCCGATCATCCTTGTTTGCCTTTATCGCATGGGGGGCGGGGTGAGGGATTTTGACGCTAAAATATCTCTTTGAGAAAATCCGTCACGTGACTCCTGAACTCGTCCCTCGCCTCCGCCATAAGGTGGTGGCCAACGTCGGGAAGGGTGACGAGCCTCGAGTTCTTGATATTCTCGGCGAGGTAGGCGGAGAACTTGGCCGGCATCATGTAGTCCGCCTCACCGCACATGACCAGCGTCGGCGCCTTGATCTCGTTAAGCCTCTCCCTGGAGTCGAAGCTGCTACAGGCGGTGAAGTCACAGTTAGCCACCTCCGGCCTTATTCGGGCCGCTATCTCCCTGTGCCTTGCGATTACGGCCCTCTCCGCCTTCGGGCCGTAGGCCATCTCCCCCGCCATGTCGAGGAATTTCGCGTAGTCGGTCATGATCGTCTCGAAGATGATCGGGGCGCAGGGGAGCTTTGCCCCGGTCCCGAGGAGCACTAGGCCGGAGACGGCTTGCGGGTAGTCGAGGGCCAGCGCCTGGGCGACGGCGCCCCCCATCGAGCTTCCCACGGCGACGGCGGTAGAAAAGCCGGCAAGGTCCATCGCCCCCTTGACGAAGCGGGCGTACTCGAAGGCGTCGGTCGACCCCTCGCCGCCGGTGGCCCCCCGCCCCGGGAGGTCCATCGTCATGGTGTTGTACCGGCGGGAGAAGTACTGAGCGTCGTCCCTCCATATCTCTCCCGAAGACCCAGCCGGGTGGATGAAGACGACCGAACCCTTGGCCCCCTCTTTTTTCATCAACAGCATATTATATTAATCCTCGTTAGATACATTTAAAGGTCCTTGTGGTAGATCGACTCTTCATAGCCCTTTTTAGTCTTCACCACCTCGAGGTACGTCCACCCCTCCTTCTCGTAGAGGGCGTCGGCGGTGTGGGTGTAAAGGTACAGTCGGGAGACGCCCGCCTCTTTGGCGGCGGCCTCGGCGGCGCGGATTAGCTGTCTCCCTATCCCCCGGCCGCGGTAGTCGGGCGTGACGATGAAGGACGCCAGCCACGGGTTGAGGTCGGGGCGCTCCGGGAGATCGTCGAGTTTCAACGACACCGACCCCACCGGCATGGTGTCCTCGATTGCGATAAGCGTCGTGGGGACGGCGGCGTACCGCATCCTCTTCTGGTATCTTACAATGATGTCGTCGAAGGGGAGCTCGCCCGTGTGCCACTCCCTGTAGTTCCAGTACGCCACGATAGGCAGGTACTGGGGGTAGTCCTTCAGGTACTTAATCTCCGCCACGTTTTTTTCCTTCCTCCTCGCAGATTTTGTTCAATCTTTCAATTTTTCTTTCGATAGTTATAATATCTTGAGTAATCCCCATTTTTTTAAACCTCTTTTTCAATTGAAAAAGTGGCTTATGCTATCACTTCCAAGGAGAAATATCAACGCATTTGTTAAGAAGGGCGTTAAACCTATTTAGGTTTTGAGATAATCGTTGTCTCGGGCCGGGCTGCGTGGTCAGCCTCAGAACCCAAGCCACAAAAAAACGGGCCATAAGCCCGCAGAACTCTCAAAAACACAGTCATTTACAAATTGCCATCTCCCCCAATCTAAACCAACCACCCAATCCCCTAAAACAATACCACCGATCCATATTAAATAAACTGTAAAAGTCAAGCACCTTCCGTACAGTATGTCCTCTCGGGGCCGCCGATTTAGGCGGCTTCCTTTGGTATCTCGTTTCTTT
>JAFGIX010000041.1 GCA_016929395.1 Candidatus Zymogenus saltonus | reverse complement strand
TCCCACACGAAGATCGACGGCCTGGGGACTCCCTACGCCAAGTACGCCCTGTCGGACAGCGGGATTATCTTGAATGGCGGTCGTGTGGAGGAGCCGATGCGCGGCTTCGACTACGAGCTGGGCATGAGGATCCCCTACATATCAGACTATGTGGAGACCTGGGCCTACGCCGGCGGCTACCACTACAAGGGTAGGCGGGTCAGGGACATCAACGGCTTCATGGCGAGACTGGAAGTAATCCCCACCGACTTCATGCGGCTCAACTACGAGTTTCACCACGATAATTACAGCAAGGCCGAGCATTACGGCGAGGTCACGTTCGAGGTTCCGTTTTCGGTCGGAAACCTCGTGACCGGAAAGAACCCCTTCGAGGGTATCGGCGATGTCTTTACCGGGAGCAGGGATCTGAAGGAGAGGATGGTGGAGCCTGTGAGGCGTGACGTTGACGTGAAGGTTACCGTTGATGAGGAGAACGACAACATCCCCGGCGGGAATGAGGAGATCGAGGACGTCGTATTCGTCAGCGAGGACGGAAGTGACGTGTCAGGGGATGGTACTAAAGATAATCCCTACGCTACAATTACTTTTGCCCTCACCGACGCGAAGATCACCTCTGGGGCATGCAAGACGATCCACGTGATGAACAGCTCGACGACGGCGGTGATAGCGGATAACCCCACCTTAAACATTGCGGACTTTCTCCTCTGGGGCTCCGGGGCTAACCATCCGAAGTACCCGAACATCATCAACATGCCCTATACGGGTCACCCGACGATAAACGACACCCTGACCCTCAACGCCGCGAACCCCATGGTCACCGGGCTCGGCTTTGATGTAACCGCTGGCGGCGACGTCGGCTGTATTGAGGTAACCAATGGCGCCGGCGTAAAGATTTTTAACAACATGTTCAGGTTGACTCATTCGGGCGGCGCGGAAGGTGCCGGGATTTATGCCAATGCAGCGACGGTTGGCAGCGCAACTGATCCGATCTTTATCGCCAACAACACCTTTGATATAGTTTCGAGTGGTAATGGGGCCGGGATATTTTTTGATGGCGGTGCCGGTTGCGACACTGTCTTTGCCACGATTGTGAACAATACAATAAATTTGGATGCGGATGGTTGGGGATGGGGCATTGGTTTTGAATATGTCTCAAATATAGGCTCCGCCGCATCCCCCGTTATAGTTGCGGGCAATACCATTTCTACGGATGCAACCGGCAGTGCCAGCGGTAGCTATGGCATCTATTTTAGGGACTACACTGCTTCCGGCTCACAAATATTTGCCAACATAATAGGAAACGACGTAAGTATTGTCGGAGGACCTTACGGATCCGGCATTTTTATGTGGATGGGGAGTTCAACGCCAGAAAACGGCTACATAGGCTCTGCGGCAACTCCGGTCATAGTCTCGGGGAATACCGTATCCGTGAAGCCGGGCAGTGGAGCTGCCGCTTCCGGGATCAACTTCTGGGCTAGAGACGACATCTTCGCCACAATCACCGGAAACGACATGTCAGGTGGAATAGTTGGAAGTCATGCTATAGCCGCTTCCAACGGCATTAGACTTTATTCGGACGCTGGAAACGCAGGGTCTGCGACGAACCCGGTTATCATATCCGGAAACGTGCTTAACGTGTCTACAACCGCGAGTGACGCGTTCGGGATTTCAATAGCTTCCGCGAATATCTACGCCAAAATCACCAGAAACAACATGCTGAATTCGATCAACGCAGATGACGTCGGTATAGGTATTTCCCTCGATGCTACCTCAGGTGTTGGAGGAGATATAGGTTCTGCAACCAGTCCGACTATTATAGCGGGAAATATGATGAACGTAATCGGGAACAATGACAACGCTTTCGGGACTTGGCTCAATGCTTTTGGGAATGTCTTCGGTGTAATCAAGAGCAACTACATGGATGTAACTTCGGGAACAAACGATGCTCATGGAGGACGCATAATAACGGGTGGTGGTGGCATTATAGGAGACGTAACTTCCCTTGCCACTTACTTCACCGATAACTCCGGGACGATAGACGGTGCGTTAAACAATTACTTGCTTATTCTCACTACCGGAACCGTTGGCGGTGGGAACTTCGTAAACTGGGGCGATTGCTCCTTTACGCCGGTGGGCGGGGCATGGACGGGCAACTACGATATAGGCGATTCTTTGCCGGCAGTGGGCACCGGACCGGTTTGGACCAACTTCAATGCAAGCGATACGCTGACGCCGTAAATTGCAACATCCCATTGATTGGGACAAATATCAAGGGGGGCAGGATTTGCCCCCCTTTTTTGATTTAGGATAGACAATGGGCTTATGGACAAGGGGCTTAAGCCCCTTGTCTATCGGCCTATTGCCTGTTAACACATCAATTACTCACGGGCTTTGAAAAGGCATTAGCCAAACAGGCCGATCACTCCTACTCCGGCTCCTTTATCATCTCAGACTCCTTGAGGAAGGCGGCAAGAACAATGTTTAATATCATCATCCCCACGTACGCCAGCATGAAGGGCGTCATCGAGCCGTCGGCGGTGGTGAACATGTCCATCCCGAAGATGAAGAGTATCCCGGATATTTGAGCCGACAGCACCAGGAGTCCCTGGGAGGTTGCTTCCGGTGCGGGGTGGCTTACCTCCGCCGAGTACTGAAAGCCTATCGGCCCGGCCGCCAGGAAGAAGAAGCCGAAGACAAAGCTCGATATCAAGAGGAGCGTATAGTTTGTTGCGAATGTCAGGCCGATAAGTCCCGGTGTTATCAATGCTATCGCCAGCAGCATAAAGAACTTCCTTTTTCCTTTCCTGTCCGACAGCGTGGGGAAGACTATTGCGCCAAGGATGCCCCCAACCAGCATGATCGCGCCTACAATCCCCGCCTGGTCGCTGGTGAAGCCCCTCGGGGCCAGTATCCTCTCGATCCAGGTGGTAATGGCGTTGAACATCCCCATGGCCAGAAAGAAGATGAAAATAAGAATTATCATGTCTTTCTGCTTAAGGATGTGCTTCAGCCCCTCGAAGACGGTGTGACGCTCCTCCCTTCCCTCCGGATCGGGGGAGGTGGGGGGCTTCTCCCTCATCAGCCCTAAAAAAAGGACCGTAATGGCGACCGTTGCCACCCCGTAGATCATGAGCATTCCCTTCATGTCGTAGGCCTTGAAGAGGAACGGGGTCAGCGCCATGGCAATCATAACCCCAAGAAGCTGGCCCAGCATCGAGATTCCGGCCGCAGTGGCCCGCTCTTTTATGGGGAACCACTTCACCGCAACGGAGGTGACCGAGTTCAAGATGAACGGCTGGGCGACGGATATCCCCGCCTGGGCGACAAAGACCATCACAAAGCTCTCGGCCCAGAGTCCCTTCATCAATCCGAAGATACCGGTCAGAAACGCCCCGATCCCCACCCCTATCCTGATTCCATACTTGTCCACAATGGCCGACGCCGGAATAGACATAAAGATGTAGATAGCCATGAAGATCAGTGACAACATGCCGATCCACAGCTCGTCTACACCGTAGAACTCCGCCGACTCGATGGTAATGGGGGCAAACGTTATCCAGTGGAGCTGCATTATGACGTTGATCAAGAAAAACACCGCGAGTACCACCCATCGATAACCGTAAACTTTAATCTCTTTTTTTGCCACTTGATTTACTCCTTAAAAAAATTTGAAATTTTCAATTTATGATACAAATAACACCTCCTTTAAGTTTTGGAATATACTCCTCTAACGTTATAACATTGCTGATCTGATTTTCTCTGTCCTTAAGAAGACTATTGATGCAATAAGGGGCAAGATCAAAAGGAGAAAAATAGCACAGGCGTAGAATGGAAACAGCTTTATCAATACTTCTGGAGATCGAGCCTCCAATAGAGTCGCCGTCACATCCGGGAGAAGAGTTATCATCAGCGCCCAGAAGCCGAGGTGGCAGAGAAGAAGGGCGGTCTCGATCAGGGCGATGACTGTCAGTGCGATCCTCGCCCAGTTTTTAAGCTTTAGAAATTGAATCGCCGAGAGTACGATAAAGAGGACAAGAGCTATCTCCAGAGAGGAAATGATAACGACCAGTCTGTTGAGGGAAAAGAGGATTATGAGAAAGGTCGGGACCGTAAGCTCCATTGCCCGCATTATTTCAAATATCTCGGCTATCGGTCTCAGGTTGAAGTTTATCAGGGCGTGAACAAAAATGAGAAAAGCTGTCGGGATAAAGAAGATAGAGATTATTGTGATCGATATCGGTTTTTCATCTTTCTTACTGCTCATATTCCTCCTTTTTCAAAAAGTGAGAGGCACTTTTTCTCTCCCCCTCATGTAAATAATCGGATGCTTGATAAAGAGCTTATCGGCGTTTACGTTAAACGGCTTAATTCACACGCCCTTCCCGCTTTTTTTCACGAAACTACTGTTTCTCGTGGATGTTTATCGTTGTTATCGGGAACGGGATCTCGATCCCCTCTTTCTTATATCTTACGTGGAGCCTCTTGATAAACTCGTGCTTTAATCTATATTGATCTTCGTATGTAGTCACCCTTAAGATGACGTTGAATTTTATAGAGGAGTCACCGAAGGAGTTATAGCGTATGAGCGGCTCGAATAGGGACACTCCCCCCTCGACCTCATCCAATGTCTCCCTTGCCACCTCTACGGTGACCTTCTCGACGAATTCGAGATCGCTGTCGTAGCTTACGCCCACCTCATATAATACTGACATCTCTGTCTCGGGATGGCTGTAGTTCGTAATTATTGAAGATGAGAGCTTCTGGTTTGGGACTATGATCATGTTGTTTCTCAGCGCCCTTATGGTCGTGTTCCTCCATGTTATGTCGTGAACGTATCCCTCTTCTCCGGAGGAGAGCATGATGTAGTCTCCCGGCTTAACCTTCCCTGAGGCGATTATGTGTATCCCGCTGAAGACGTTGGCCAGGGTGTCCTGCAGCGCCAGGGCCGCCGCCAGCCCGCCGACCCCCAAAGCCGTAAGCAAAGGGGTGATGGACACGCCAAGGTAGTCCAAGATTATCAGAAATCCGATGGACAATATTACGACGTAGGTGATGTTTGTGAAGATGGATGACGACGGAAAGACCTTCCCTATCTTCTTGGTGTAGTATTCGATGAAGCCGACCGCTATCCTCGCCGCGACTATGGTAATGACGAGGATGATTATCACGATTAGAGCCTTGTCGAGAACGGCCCTTATCTTTTTGCTGGCGTGGATGTTAACGACGGCAAGGTAGATGCCGATGGTTACAAAGATGAGGATGCTCATTCCCTTAAATGCCTTTATGATAAAGTGATCCGTCTCCAGGGGGGTTTTTTCGAGGATGCGCTCGATCCTCTTGAGAATGAATTTTTCAAATAGGATGCCTATTACAAGCCCGCCGAATATGAATAAAAAGGGGATAATCCAATCGACCATGCTTATTGCATCCAACACTTTTTTTATTTGATCCATCTTGTTAATATACCTCGTGTATGCCGTAGAAGGGTGTCGATATGGTTATATCCCGCGGGTCTTTTTTTTGAAAACCCGCCTGAAGGTAAGGGCCTGAGTTATCGGCCCCTGTTTCGCACTATTTTAAGGCCTTTTGTCGGCCGTGTCAAATTTATAGGCGACTTTTTTTGTATATAATTTTGAGGTCTGGGCGATTCGTCCGGCTTGGCCGAAAACTCCTCAATAATCTTCTTGAAATGGCCTTGCCTATCGTGTTAAATATTAGTGGACCGCCCCGATTTTTGAGGATGGTTCGAGGTTCGTTTCCGATTTATTTGTAGGTTCATACTTCCGCTTTTATATTGTATTAGGTCGTTTTTTAGGGATTCCGGGTGAATTTACCGGTGTTGGTCTTGATTTGAAAATGGTTAAAATTTAAAGGGGATTTTTATGGAGATTAAAGGCAGGACGGCGATTGTCACGGGAGGGGCGTCGGGCCTCGGTGAGGCGACGGTCAGGATGTTCGCATCCGAGGGGGGAAAAGTCGGTATACTCGATCTGGACGAGAGGGGAGGAGAGGGACTCGCCTCGGAGCTGGGTGGAAACGTAGTCTTCTTCAAGACCGATGTGACTTCGGAAGAGGAGGTCAACAAGGCGATTGGGGGAACGATCGACAGGTTCGGGGCCTTACACTTCCTCGTAAATTGCGCGGGCTACGGTATAGGGATGCGTACCATCACGAAGGAAGGCCCCCACGACCTTGCCGCGTTCGAGAAGCTTGTAAGGCTTAACCTTATAGGGACGTTCAACGTCGCCTCGAAGGCCGCCTTCGAGATGAGCAAGAACGATCCGGACGAGGGTGAGACGGGTGCGGGGGAGAGGGGGGTGATAATCAATGTTTCGAGCGCCGCCGCCTTCGAGGGACAGATCGGACAGACGGCCTATGCCGCATCGAAGGCGGGGGTCTACGGGCTGACGCTTCCGATGGCGAGGGACCTCTCGGGTGTGGGAATCAGGGTTGTTGCGATAGCGCCGGGGCTCTTTCTAACACCGTTCTTCACGAAATACATGGATGAAGAGAAGATCAGGAAGCTCGGCGAATCGGTTCCCTTCCCGAAGAGGATGGGGGCGATGCCGGAGTTCGGCCGGCTCGTAAGGGATGTCATAAAAAACCCGTACCTCAACGGCGAGACTATAAGGCTCGACGGGGCGTTTCGCCTTCCGCCGAAGTAATGGTCGTTTTGCGGGTCCCCTTCCCCCTCATCCTTGAGGGACGGCCCGTTTAAGGGGTGACGGGTTTTTAAGAGCGGGATTATCGGTCACATCGCTTATAAGGCGGGTTTCCGGGCGGGATAGGTCGAATCAATCCGCTCGGTCGGCTCAACCATCTCCTTTCTTGAGCACCCAGATGTAGGTGGGGGAGATGAAGTAGGCGACCTTCAGAAAGGTCAGGGCGATCTTCTGCTTTATCGAGCCGGGCCTTACCATGTCCGCGGCGTGATACCTCTCGGGGTCTTCGATTACCTTCAGCGTGTAATCGCATATCTCAAAGGGGGAGACAAGTCTCTTGAGGCCCAGGTATGTGAGGTGGCTTTCATAGTAGTAGGTTCCCCTCCCCAATATTCTCAAGTATAGGTGGGCCAGCGGCTTTGGGATGACCGAAAGGAGCGGGAGCCTGTAGTGCCCCTCGATCGGGACCAGGCGGTTTCCGGCTGCAAAGTAGCAGGCACCCCCCTTTTTGAGCAGCCTGTATATCTCGGAGACGAGCCTTTTTGAGTCGGGGACGTGCTCGTAGATATGGGTGCAGGAGATGACGTCGAACGATTCGTTGTCAAAGCCCGTGTCCATCGAATCGGAGACGAAATAGCCGATGTTCTCCCCCGAGTTGTTTTCTTTTGCGTATCGAACCGCCCCCTCGTCTATGTCGATCCCGACGACCTCCCCGAAGTAACGGCCGTAAAGCCTTGTCATAAATCCGGTCGAGCAGCCGATGTCAAGGAGTCTCAATTCGGTGGGGTCTTTTCCCTTCCCCGACAGGTAGTCCAGAAGCACCGCCATCGTCTTGTTCCCCTTTCGGGTCCTCTTTTCGAAGTCGTACATCTCGTCCGGGTGCTCTTCGGAAAACCCGTATTGGTATTTGTATTCTTCGTCTCCCATTTTCCCTCGACTCTTGGAGTTCTCCTTTTCGTTGGAGCCCGCGGCGATGCGTTTCCCTAATCTATGGTTTTTACAATTATACGGCAATGGTAGGATTTGTCAATTCTTCGGCGGATGGTTTGTGTAGTTTCTATCGTTGGCGGGGGGAAGTGAAGCCTTTTTTCGGGGAAAGGTTTCAAGACGGCGGGCTTAATTTTCGAGGTCATATTTCACTCGTCCTCTTCGTCGTTTCGGCTCTTTTTGAAGAATAGATAGAGGACATCCTTTTTGAAAAACAGGTTTCTCATCGTCCATGGCATTATCTTTTCGAGAATCCAGCCTTCGGCGGTGCTCTTGTTTATTATCGTCTCGATTTTCTTTTTGAAGAACGGGTCGAGCATATTGGGCTTTTGGACTATCTCCAACTTGTAGAAATATTTTGTAGAATTCTCGAGGGCTATCTCATATTGTTGGGGGAGTTTGAACGAGGACCTGCAGTTTGGGCAGGTGAGCTTGAGCCCGTGGGCGAGGAAACGCCCGTTTATATCCCTTGAAGACTCACAATTTGGGCATGTTACTTCTACTGACATCCTTCTTTACACTCCTTGTGATTCCGGAAATAAAGACGGATTAAGGATCACGAGTCAAGATCCTTCAGATATTCAATTTTTTTCCGTCAACTTGTGTTCAACCGGCCTTCAGATTATCCATCGAAGGGTGATGCGTAAATCTACAAGTCAGTTGCGTAACGGGAGGTTGAATTTGAGGTTGATTAGAGTTAAAATGTAGGATGAGACATAAATTCTTCAGCGACCTTGTGTAAAAAATACCAGATGTCCGCTGTTTTGTCAATATAAAAACAATTTTATATTTTAGTCGTCCTCCGATGGGAAGCGGTTTTTTTGAGCTTGAAAAGCGAAATATGGGGTCACAATCCCTTCCCTTTTTCCGAATTTTGTAAAGGAAGTGTTTGACATCTAAGGTTACTCAAAATATAATCATAAAAAAAGCTTGCCTGGAAACTGTTGTCCATCACTATCTCGTTTTGGAAAGACTGTTTTCACGCTTCGCTCGAACCCCGGCAGGCATAAGGGTCTATGAGAGGCTTGTCTTGAAGAGGGTTTGGGTAAATTGCAGGGGAGGCGGAACCGGAAAAATGGAAAGAAGTGGGAAAAAGGATATTAGACTGTTTCATCTTGTTTTCAAAGAGCTAAAGGGTCTCCTCATTTTTTTCCTTATTGTGGTGGGAATATATCTTTTGTTTCGTTTTTCACCGCTCTATGAAGCCTACAGCGTTAAATATCTAAAGGAGTTCTTGAGGGGTCTCGGGAATTGGGCCGTGCCGGTGTTTCTCTTAAGCTATCTGATTCTTCCTCTCTTTGTCTTCCCGGTCTCCCCGCTCTCTATGGTCTCGGGAATTATTTTCGGCACCGTGTCGGGCTTCTTGCTCTCCGCATTCGGATTTATAATGAACGCATGGCTTGCGTTCTTCTTGGCGAGGGGGATGTTCAGGGAGAAGATAGTGGCCGTCGTCTCCGGACGGGGAGTCAATATAGACAGGGGTCTTGCTAAAAACGGTGTCCTTGTCACTTTCATTATCAGATTCGTGCCGGTGACCCCTGTGGCGCTCCAGAACTACGCCGTGGGACTCTCGGGGATTACGTTTACCCAATACACCATAGGGACTATTTTGGGCGGTCTGATCTGGGTATTTGTCTTTGTATTTATAGGGGATTCCCTCATGAAGCCGGGCTCCCGCGAGTTTTTTATATCTATTGCCTTATGGATGACTTTCTTTTTAATATCGATTCTGGTATTGATAAAGAACAGGACAGTCTTTATGGATTAGATGATATTGAGATGTTCATTGTATAAATCGCCAAGGATAATTGAAGAGGGTGCTTTATGATATCAGAAAAGTTTGTAAAACTTATTGAGGAAAACGCCAAAGAGATCACCGATTACTGGATCAACGATATCCATAAAAACGAGAGCACACCCTCCTTCCATGAGATGGCCAGGGAGGAGTGCATGGGCTATGGAATGTCTATTCTTAAGGAGCTGGGCAATTGGCTCGATGAAAAGGATAAGGGGGGAGATGTAAAGGACATCTACATCAAGCTGGGTCAAAAGAGGGCAATCGAACCTCGTCCCCTCTCCGATGTAGTCAGCGCCCAGCTCTTGCTTAAGAGACACATATGGCTCTATGTCCTATCCCACGGGTTCCTCTCCACCACCTATGAGCTATACCAGATATTGGAGGTGAACAACAGGGTGGTCGACTTCTTCGACAGGCTCATATTCTATCTGATCTACGGTTATGAGCTTGAGACAACCGCAAAGATAGATCGTATGGCGGACCACTTTAAGTGATCTGAAGGAGTGCAGCTCCGCTATGGAAGAGAAGGAGTTTTCAAAAGGGATCAATCGAAAGGAGTATTTGGGCCGGTGGGGCGTTACGGCCGTGAAGGTTCCGATGCCCCTTGTAGTCCCCAATGCCAACGTCTTTTTCATAGACGGGGAAGTTCCGATCCTAATCGACGCCGGTTTTTCGAGCCCAGGCTCGATGGACGTGATCAGGGAGGGGTTAAAGGAGACTGGAAGGGAAATCGAAGATGTTGGCCTCATCCTTTTGACGCACGGGCACCGGGATCACTTCGGGATGGCCGATGAGATAAAAAAGTTATCGGGGGCGAGGGTGCTCCTCAACGGGGCCGATTTCGACATCCTCAAAAAGGGGTCTTTCGCCGGCTATCTCGACAGGGTGACCGATTTCTACAAGGAGCTTGGAGTGGGCGACAAGAGTCTCAAGTTTCACCTTGAATTCTCTAAGTATGACTCCCGCGCCTTCGGACACGAGACGATCGTCCCGGACGGCGCCCTGTCGGAGGGGGACCGGTTCGCCACCGGGGCGGGCAGGATAACGGTCTTCGAGACGCCGGGGCACACGGAAGGCTCAGTCTCCTTTTATCTCGAGGAGGCCGGGATTCTCTTCTCCGGCGACCTCCTCTCGGCTCTCTACGATCCTCCCCCCCTGGTGATGGTCGAGAGGGACGGTGTGGGGTGGATGTCCCACTACGAAATCTACATGAGATCCCTGATGAAGGTGAGGGAGATAAACCCGAAGATTCTCGCCCCCGGCCACGGATCGCCCATAAAGAGATGGGACGATCTGGTTGAGAGGGTCATCTTGGCCCATGAGGCGCTCCCAGAAAGGATCGAGGCGTTCTTGAGGGAGCACAAAAAGGTAAAGTTGGGCCGCCTTGCGGAGGAGATCTACCCCAAGGCGATGGGCCCCATGCTGGTCCTCTCAATCAATCTCGTCAGGGGGATACTGGCAAGGATGGAGCGGGAGGGAAGGGTCTTAATCTCGGAGGAATATCTTGTAAGGCTCGCCGATTGATTATCTAATCGCTCCAATCGGCTCGGTTTGAAGTTGTGTGTGTGTGTGTGTGGGCTTTGAATAGACTGTTGGGATTCAAATTCTAAGTAAGACTGGAAATGTTAAATTATTTGTTGATGTAGTAAAAGGTGATTCAATGGCTGACGAAAACATTCTTGTGGAAAAGAAAGACTCGATTCTTGTAATTACCATAAACCGCCCGGAAGCGAGGAACGCCCTGTCGCTCGTAATGCTTCAGGAGATCGAGAGGGCCTTCAAGGCCGCCGACGAGGACGACGACGTGTCGGTTGTGATCTTCACCGGGGCGGGGGACAAGGCCTTCTCGGCGGGGCTCGATCTCAACGACATGGAGTCTTTCATGAATGCGGAGAAAGACCTCAAATCGAAGGAGCTCTTCGCCGGGGAGGGGGCCTTTGTGGCCGTGCGCAGCATGAAGAAGGTGGTGATTGCCGCGGTGAATGGGTACGCGGTCACCGGAGGATTGGAGCTGGTGCTCGGGTGCGACGTCGTGATAGCTTCCGAGACCGCCAGGTTCGCCGACACCCACGCCCGGGTCGGGATCGTGCCTGGGGCTGGAATGACACAGATTCTCCCGAGGATCATCGGGACTTATAGGGCAAAGCTCATGTCCTTTACGGGGGAGTTCATGGACGCCAGCGAAGCCCTTAGCGCGGGACTCGCAAGCAAGGTGGTTCCCCAAGGCGAATTAATGAACGAGGCGATGAGGGTGGCTAGCCTCATAAGCTCCTACAGCCCCGACGCCGTAAGGAGGATGAAGAGGATGATCAACGTTGGAGGGGGCTTGAGTCTCAACGAGGGGATGAAGGTCGAGGCGAAGGAGTTCGCCGACTGGAAAAGCGGGATAAAGAGCGAAGATGCAGCAGGCGTCGGCACCGACAGTATTAAGAAGGGGTAATATGGATTGGTGGGGTAAAGGAGGGGCAGTTAAAGGGGGGAGGGTGATGCCATCCCTGTTTAAATGGCGTGAATTTTTGGAGGTGGGTATACGGATATTTGTGTTGGGATATTTGTGTAGATTTGTGGGAGGTACGGCGGGGTAATCGCCGAAAGGGATAGAGAGAGAATATCCTGAAATCAGATGCGCGATCGCTATGGCTCTTGAGTCGATGGATAGAAGCGGCAACACTGTTCCATTTAAATGACTATTTCTATAAAACGGCACTCATTTATACCGACCTAAAATCTTCATCCACGGCTTATGGCTCCGGCGATGTCAGGCGGGGTTCTCTTTCGCCGCCGCACATATGAGGACGGCTCCCCTCTGTTCCCTCGACGGTGCCCTGTCTTGTTGCTTGAATCTCTAAAGTTGCGATCGTCTCCATAAATCTCCGCAGTTCCTTGTCTGGGGAGGTGTCCAAGTATCCGTCGGAATGGACGAGATATGCTTGTTATTTTAGGGAAGGCCAGAGGCAAATTTTGATTTGCTTGAAATAGTAGAGAGGTTTTTATTTGGGCCCTTAAGGGGCGTGAAAATTAATCATTAGGGAGGAATATTATGGCGGAAAAAAATCCGTATGCGGAGAAGCCGTGGCTGAAGTTTTACGATAAACATGTGAAGGAGAAGCTTAAATATCCTGACAAGACCTATGCGGAGCTGTTCAAGGAGGCGGTTAAGAGTGTGGGGAATGATCACCCGGCGATCTACTACATGGGATCGAAGATCACCTTCGGTGAGCTCGACCACTACGCCGACAAGTTTGCAAATTTTCTTATAAAGATGGGATTGAAGCCCGGAGACACCGTCGGCGTCAATCTCCCCAACATCCCCGCCTATTACATTTCCATTGTCGGCATCCAGAAGGCGGGCTGCATCCTTACCGGGGTAAGCCCCCTCTTGTCCGCAGAGGAGCTGGAGTACCAGCTGAACGACTCCGAAGCGAAGGTCCTGGTAACCCTGGACGCCCTTTTGCCCAGGGTGGAGAAGATAGTCGGAAACACCGGGGTCAAGGCGGTGGTCGCGGCGGGAATCGCGGATTACCTTCCGGCGATAAAAAGTTTCCTCGGAAAGCTCCTGAAGAAGATACCTACGGGGGAGGTGAAGCCGATAGAGGGGATCACCGTCAAGAGCTATTTGGAGCTTCTTGACGAGATGCCGGGCGATCCGGTCTTGAGGAAGGTCAAGATGGATGCCCCGTCCCTGATGCAGTATACGGGCGGTACCACGGGCCCGCCGAAGGGGGCCGTCCTGACCCAGAGGAACATCTCCAACCATATAATGCAGATGACAGTGTGGCTGGACGCCAAGGTGGGAGATGATACGATGCTCTCGGCGTTTCCCCTCTTTCACATGGCGGGTCTCTTTGTCGGGATGACTGCCATGAGTTTGGGATTTTCCCAGGTCGCAATACCGAACCCGAGAGACCTCGACTTCATCATCTCGGCGATCGATAAGTACAGGCCGAACGGCATCGTGAACGTACCGACTATCTTCATCGAGCTTTTAAAGAAGCCGAAGTTCAGAAAGCTCGATTTCTCCAGCGTCAAGTGGTTTGTCAGCGGTGCCGCACCCTTCCCGGCCGAGTACATCAAGGAGTTCGAGAGCGTCGTGGGGAAGGGGAAGCTGCTGGAGGTCTTAGGCATGACGGAGACAAGCCCGGTCACGACCTGCCTTCCCCTATACGGTCTCAAGAAACCGGGGTCTGTGGGGATTCCCTATCCGGACACCGAGGTCAAGCTGGTGGATCCCACAACCGGAAAGATAGTCCCGGTCGGGGAGGCGGGGGAGTTCGTGGTGAAGGGGCCCCAGGTTTTTACAATCGGTTACCACAACAAGCCGGAGGAAACGAAAAACGCCCTCAAGGGGGGGTGGATGTACACCGGCGACATCTGCGAGATGGACAAGGACGGCTACTTCTACGTCGTGGACAGGCTGAAGGATATGGTCATCGTATCCGGCTTCAAGGTATTTACCAGAAACGTCGACGACGCCCTGATGGAGCATAAGGATATCGACATGGCCGCAACCATAGGTCTTCCCGATCCGAACAGGCCCGGCTCGGAGATCGTGGCCACGGCCATTGTCCTTAAATCCGGTGTGGAGGGAACCGACAAGCTGAAGGAGGAGATAATCGAATACATGAGGAAGAAGGTGGCAAAGTACGAGGTGCCCAAGAGGATAGATTTCATGGACGAGCTGCCGGTGTCGGCCGTGGGCAAGATATTGAAGCGGGAGCTGAGGGGGATGATGAAGTAGGGGTTGGGAGGGAGCTGTTTAAATTATCAAGGGGGGCGATCTTTCGGGTTGCCCCCCTGTTTTTCTATTTTTCATATCTGGCGGGATTGAATGATGGAGCCCGGGTTGTCTCTCGGAGAATCGGCGGAAAAGCACGGCCTCAAGGCAAGCGATGACGGAAGGAGGATTACTGGAATTGTTAAGGGCTTTCCGATCTACGCCGAGATGAGCCCCTTTGAGGGTAGCAAGAGCGTCGTCGTCACCGTGAGGTTGAGGAGCTTTGAGGACGTCAAGGGATTCAGAGCGGCGGTCGAAGACTCCGCCCTCCTTGACGCCACGAGGCTTAAGTTCGACATGAAGAGGGACTGCGTCGATTACGACCTTCTCATACTTCAGGGGACGGAGGGATGGGACATATTTGACGACAAGGGCGAGGTGATGGAGCTCTTAAGGTTGGCGAAACAATATCTTGGAAAGCCCAGAGTCGTGTGCGAGAGGTGCGGGAGCACGGATGTCAGATGGCCCATTGTGGACGGCCGGGTCCCACTGCTTCTCTGCGACGACTGCGCCGGCGCCCGGGTGAAAGATCGAGGGGGCCTGAAGGAGATGCACGGGGTCGTGCTCCACTCGTACGGAAGAGGGGTAAAGCTCGGCGTCATCGGGGCCGTTGCAGGGGGAGCGATTGCGCCAATTCTTGGCTGCCTTGCGGGCATGTCCAACCCGAAGATCTATCCGATCTTGATCGGGGCTGTGATCCCTTACCTCGTGAAGAGGGGAGTCGGGATGGTCAACAGCTATGTTTATCTGATCAGCGCCGGGTTGGCAATTTTATCCATCTTCATCGAGAGGGTTGTTCTATGTCTGCTGTTGGGGGATAGTCTAACAGCTGCGATAATGGGGTTCGTAATAGGGATACAGTACTCCTTTTACGGGCGGCTTTTCTTCCTTTTGCTGCCCATTGTTACCTGCGCCATTACGCTCCTTGTGTTGAAGTGGCTTGCGAGAAAAATAGAAGGCAATATTTCATAGCCGGTGATTGCTCATTTAATGAACAGAAGATAAAACTTCAAATCTATTTGAAAGAAAAAAATCGCGAAGCTAAAACGATTTTTTTTAATATTGCCTTAAACTATGAACACCAAAAAAAACCCTTTTTTGCATTGAGTTCTCAATATCCACGGAATCTTTTTTATGCCTCTTTGAGTTAACGTCGCGGCAACGTTAGTTTAAAAAATAGGGACTACGATTTATTATTAAAGTTTAGGTGTAATAGCTGCGTGTAATTTGCAGATCTTAGTTTTTATAGTTATCTATTTATAACTATCGAGCCACTTTTCACCCTCCTCGATGGTGGCAAAGGCCTGTTTAAACCTATTAGACTCTCTATCATATCTTTTTATGACTATGTTTACAAGGGAGCTATCTACGATATCGGCTGTTCTTGAGAGACCTTTAGCCATTGCAAGCTTCTGTGTTCTTATATGCAAATTCGCAACATCTTCCGGGGGCGGCTTCATCTCCCTTAGATCCGCCACTGCATCGAAGCCCTTAGTAAGTTTTTCAACTGCCTTTTCGAAATCGTCGTAGTTTTTCGGGGCTTCGGAAGCACTTTGCCAATAGCCCTTAATAGTATAGTAGAGTCTGTTCTTTCTTATGTCAACATGTAGCTCATAATAACTATTTTTTACAATTTCCTCTTTCATTTTTTCCCCCTTTGTTGGATTGCCAACCTAAACTGGTTTTTAAGAAAAAAATATAGTAGAAATATAACAAATACTATACTTAATGCATAGATTAACTATCATATATATCTTTTGAAAAGTATATGAAAAGAACGATATTGATTCACCAGTTTATTTTTAGAAAATGGCTCTTATTGAAATTATATGTGAAGATACAAATAAAAGCAAGTTTTTATTTCCTAGGAATTTCAAGTATTTGAGGGAAAGTTGCAGAAAATGGTTGGAAGCTGATACAATTTACAAAACAAGAATTTTAAAATTGTTTTTTGAGAAAAACCGTTTCCCTCATCATGTAAATTTAACAGTCCGCTTTATCCGATCCGGTTTTTTAATCAAAAAATATAGGCGTGATTGTCGATGAATCGGTATCTATGTAAAATAGCGCTCAACAGCTCTTTTCGCCCAAATTTATTGTTAATAACCTCACCTCAATTTTGACCTCTCTGTGTTTCTCTGCCCCATCGATCTTCGAGAACTAACACAATAGCCGATTTAAGGCGGGATTTTTTCCAACTAATATCCCCGCTCTTCCAATAATGCGTCCCATCTGGACGAAGAACTCCTCTGTAATGGACCCCAAAAAGTAGACAAGGGGGATAGTTGGATGTAAGATGGTACTGTTCTCCAAATTAGAAAGGAGAGGCAATGCC
>JAFGIX010000040.1 GCA_016929395.1 Candidatus Zymogenus saltonus | reverse complement strand
TCATCCCTTTAGACCTTCACCCCTTCCACACCGTTCCTCCACCTTATAAAAATTGACCACAACCCACCAACCCCACGAATTTGCCCCACCCCCCACAAAAATTGCACCAACCCCCCTGACCCCCCTTAACTTTCCTCCCCGTTACCCGCCTCCGACTTGATTTTCTTCACCTCTTTTATTTTAACAATCTTTGCGAGAAAATCAAGGGTTTTTTCCGAGCGAAGCATGTAGACCAGCTCCCCCCAGGCGTTGTTCTTGTCATAGCTCCCCTTAATATCCTCGTATTTCATCCCGGAACGCTCCGCGTCCTCCTTTAATCTCTCTTCCGCCTCCTCCCTTGTCGCCTCGATCCCCTCCGCCTTGGCTATCGCCTCGATGATGAACCTTGCCTTCACGTCGAAGACGGCCTGCGGTTTTACCATCTCCATCAGCTGTTTCGGGTCGCTCCCCATGGCGTCCAGGGACATCCCCTGGCTCCTTAGCCTCATCTCGGTGTTGCTGATGAGGTCGATGCTCCTGGACTCGACAAGGGCTTCGGGGACCTCGAAGGAATTAAGCTCTATGAGCTTTGTCATCATCCTCTTCTCAAAATCGGCCTTGATCCTCCTCTCCTCGTTTCCCGTGAGCCTCTTTCCGACATCCTCCGTCAGCTCCTTCAGCGACTCGAAACTGCCCAAATCCTTTGCAAACTCGTCGTCTATCTTGGGCACCTTCTTTATCTTTATCTCCTTTATCGTGACGTCGAACTCCACCCTCTTCCCCTTGAAGATATCCATCTTGTAATCTTCGGGGAAGCCGATCTCGAACTTAATATTATCGTCCTTCTTGTTTCCGATGATCTTTTTGTCGAACTCCTCCCCCAGAAGCTGCGCCCCTACCTCCAGTGGGTAATTATCCACCTGGCCCCCCTCTATCGCCTCTCCATTGGACGATGCCTTGAAATCGACCATCACGATATCGTCCTTTTTTACGGGGCGGATCTTCTCCTCCGTCTCCAGCGTGGCGTGGGCGTTGGCGAAATTTTCGATCACGTCGTCGATCTCCTTTTTGGAAACCGTGACCTTTTCCCTCTCTATCTCGAGATCTTTGTAGCCCGTTGCCACCACCTCCGGCATGATCTCCACGGTCGCCGTGTAGGCGAACTCCTCGTCCTCCTTCGCCCCCTTGGTATCCACCTCGGGATAGGTGATCGGGTTTATCTCCGCCTCGGAGAGGGCGCTGGGGTATGTGTTCTTGAAGAGGTTTTCCGTGGCGTCCGCCTCGACCTGCTCCTTGAACTGCTGCTTTAAAATCTTGAGGGGAACCTTCCCGGGCCTGAACCCCTTCACCTTGGCCTTCTTGCCGAGCTCCCTGTAGGTCTTGTCGAACTCCTCGTTCACCGTGTCCTTCTTAACGGTGACGGAAATTTTTTTCTTGACTGGGCTTATTTCTTCAACGCTTACCTTCATTAACGTCAGCTCCTACGAATCTGTTTGAATTACGGGGTTATTATTGCTAAAAAATGAATAAGGTGGGTTGTTTTGGTGCGAGAGGGGGGACTTGAACCCCCACGGAAATTATCCACTGGATCCTAAATCCAGCGCGTCTACCAATTCCGCCACTCTCGCTTTGTTGCGAGAGATAAGACCTTAAAAAAGAACAAAAAAAATGGTGGGCTATCTAGGGATCGAACCTAGGACCTACTGATTAAGAGTCAGTTGCTCTACCAATTGAGCTAATAGCCCACAATGCTTATAAAACTCGAAAGTATAAAGTAACATCCCCCCCCTTTTTTGTCAAGGGATTTTGTATCTTTCTCGGCTTCTTGGTTTCTATCTTGAAGGATTTGCTTAAATAGTAGATGATTTGGATTACTTCTATTTCATTTCGTTTTCAATTTTTGTGATGGCATCAAGTGCTTTGTCCCTTTCGCGAGACATATGGCACTGTTCGAAAACTTTCTAAGCCTTTTTCTGGTATATTTGTGACACCTTATAAAGAGAATAGCCCATAACACATACCAAAACAAAGACGATCGCAGTTAATAGAATTCCGTTAAAATCCATATCTTATAAAATCCAAAAAGACATTATTGAAAAAGGAGCATATTACTATCGTTTATCCAATACACAAAAACCGCTTCCGGAAAAATCCCAACGAAATTACTAAAAAATTAAAACATTCCCCTGAACCTGGCGTATCTCGTCATGGCCGCCAATGCCGCCGAGGCGCGCTCCGGCGTGGAGTAGATCGGTATCCCCATCTCGATCATCTTCGCAACGGCGGTCTCCTCCCTGCCGGTGAAAGACGCCGTCACCACTGGGATGTCTGAAGCCTTAATAATCCCGTTGAACTCCTCGATCACCTGATCTATGTACTTGTAATAGCCGAGCCGCATATCGTCATTTGCTATCCCGAGTATCTCGAACTTCTTGTCGAAGTTTTTCCCGCCGAAGACGCCGTAGAAGAGGACGGAGTCCACCTCCCCGCTCTCGATGACCATCTTCGTCACGTCGATGAACTGTTTCCTGATGTCGAAGTCCATCGTCATGTCTACCGGGTTTCCCACCTGGGCCGTGTGGATGCTTATCTCCCTGAGCCTTTTCTGAAACGGTTTCGAGAACTCCGGGACGGTAAGTCCCAGCCTCACGGCGGCGTCAACCATCGAAACCCCCGGCCCCCCCGAGTTCGTGATGACGGCAGCGCGGTTCCCCTTCGGCAGCGGCTGGAGGGAAAAGGCGTGGACGAAGTCGAAAAGCTCCTGGACGTCCTTTGCCCTTATCACCCCGGTCTGGGCGAAGACCGCGTCTATGACGCGGTCGGGGGTCGCAACGGCGCCGGTGTGGGACCTCCCGGCCCTGGAGCCAGCCTCCGTCCCGCTTACGTAGAGGGCGACCAGCGGCTTTTTCGCTGTTAAGGCGCGGGCCGCCTCGATGAACTTCTCGCCGTCGTTTATCCCCTCGATATACGCGGCGACGGCGTTCGTTTTGTCATCGTCGGCGAAATAGGCCAGGCAGTCGGCGATGTCAATATCGGTTTGGTTGCCCACGCTTATGCCGCTGGAGAGGTTTATCCCCCTCCTGTAGAAATATGGCAGCGGCTGGGTGATGTAGCTCCCGCTCTGGGAGACAAGCCCCACCCCGCCGGGGACGCCCTCGTAATAGAACATGGAGCAGTCGAGGTCGTTGTGGGTATTGATGATCCCGATGCAGTTCGGGCCGGTGAACCGGATGCCGAGCTCCCTCGCGGTATCGTGAAGCTCCCTCTCCAGCCTTGCCCCCTCCTCGCCCATCTCCCTGTATCCCGCCGTGATGACGACGGCGCTCTTTATCCCCTTCTCCGCGCACTCCTTCAGCACCTGGGGGACGATCTTGTTGGAGACAACGATAACGGCGAGCTCCACTTCCCCTGGGATGTCCACGACGCTCCGGTAGACCTTGAGCCCCAAAGCGATATCCTCCTTGGGATGAATGGGGTAGACCTTTCCCTTGTACCCGCTGGAGAGGATCGTGGCCATGAGGTTTGTGGCCGGACTCATAAAGCTGTTCGACGCCCCGACAACGGCCAGAGACTTCGCGTTCAAGATTTTCTTCAGCGCCTTGGCGCTCTCTTCAAGTTCAGTTCTCACTTTTATCACCATTAAATCGATTTCAGTTCCACTCTAACGTCTTTTTCGGATTATACTTTTATCGAGACCCCTTTGTCAATGAATGGGCGGTTTTTTTCGTAGCAACAGGGTCGTTTCTGGGAAATTACAATAAAAAACACAATTTACCTTCAGATTCTGGTAATATTGTAATATTGATATGTCGGCTCGTTTTTATAAAGATGATTTGAACCGAAATATCTCTTTTAGAAGCTTTTAGGAGCCTTTTGGAGGCAAGGGGTGGCTCGATTCTTAAGCGCTGCGGAGATTATCAGGCTCGCCCTGATAAGCCGATGGGCGGGAAAAGGGATTTCCGCGTCGCTTCCGCAAATCGACAGGCTTCCGGGAAACCTTATCCCCTTCGCCGTGGACAAGGGCTCTCTCGGGATATTGATCACGGCACTGACCGACTGGGGGCTTCTCCCCCTCCTTGCCGATGCGGAGATCAAGAGGGCCAGGACGACGCTTGCCCGCACGGAATTGTTGAACATGGCGATGAGGCGGGAGCTCGAGGCAATATTCAAAATGTTCAATGATGGGGGGGTGAGGGCGGTCCTCATCAAGGGGCACGACCTCATCAACCGTTACTACAAGGATTTCAGGATAAGGCCCTCCACAGACGCCGATATTCTAATCCACCAAAAAGATTTCGGGGCGGCGGCAGAGATATTTAAGGGGGCGGGGTACGAGCCGTTTTCGGCAGAACCCGAAGGGGAAATCCCAGCCCACTGGTCAAAAGGCTCGCTCTACATCGACCTCCACACGAAGATAATCGACGAGGGGAGGATAAGGAGCAGGGAATATCTTCCGACCCTGTCCACAGACGAGATATTCGCGTCGGCCGAAAAGATCAAAATAGGGGACGCCGATTATCTCTCCACAAACCCATACCACACGATAATAATCTCGTCCCACCACGCCCTGAAACACTCGTATCTCATGAACTACTGGTTTATGGACGTGGGAAGGGTGATCGAGTCCCTCGGCGAAGGGTTTTCCCTCGGCCTGCTTTTTGACAATGCCGGCTCCAATAAACTAATAAAGATCGTCGGGAGGATGCTCTGGATATTGACCGAGCGGTTCGGTTTTCCCCTAAACTCGGATGAAGTCTCCGGGTTTAAGCCCGGCCCGATCGAGAGGAGGCTTGTATCGGCGGCAATCGGGAGCAGGCGCTCCCTCCAATTCGGCGATATCCTCCTGGGCTTAAATATTGACAATTCAAGACAAAAGTTATATTATTATAGAGAACTGCTGTTTCCCGAGTGGAGAGTCCTATTGAGGGAAGGAGGAAGCGGCGCGGAGCACGGGAAAAGCGGTAAGATCTATTTCTCAAGAACGATTCACCTCCTAAAATCTCTCTTCGGCATCATATTTCGCAGGAAAGAGTAATGCCGCCCATTTTAAGGCAAGCGATAGACATTATCAGAAACAGAACCGCGAAAAAACCGAGGGAACCGAAACCGCCCCCGCTTAGCGGGGGAACCATTTTTAATAGAAATCCCCATATCCTTTCGGTCGATTTCAAGGGTGGGGAGAGCGTCCTCTTCGATCTGGAGAGACGAACCTCCATTCTGATCAACGAGACCGCCTCGGCGGTCTACACCGCAACGGACGGGGAGCTTGACGTTGATGGGATATCGAGGATCATAGGGGAGATGTACGGCGAGGAGTTCGAGCCTGTTTTCAAGGACGTAAAAAGGATATACGCTGAATTCTTTAAAAAGGGAGTTGTGATAAATGGGAGACGATAAAGCGCGCTGCCCCTCGATAAAGAAAGATATTGTTCTCAGGGAGGAGGACGACGGGGCCTTTCTCTTCGATCCGATACAGGACAGACTCCAGGCGCTGAACGAGACCGGCGTCTTCGTCTTCAAGGAGCTGAACGGCAAGAACAGCGTGGATGACATCGTAAAGAATGTGTTGTCCCAATACTCCGACGTCGAGTCGGGGACCGTAAAAAAGGACGTGGAAGAGTTCATCGAGCAGATCAAGACGCGAGGCTTCCTCTCAGAATGACACCTTCGCTTCAGGAGTGTAGAATGAGGGCTTTGTCCAATGGAAACAGATAATATAGAAAAGGGCGTTGCGACGTGCGAGACTTCGGACCCTGTAGACATATCATATGTCCCGAAGATACCAAAGACACCGATGTCCCTCTTTGTTTCGATCACATCGAGGTGCAACCAGGCGTGCAAGCACTGCGCCGTCTACTCGGACGACTTCAGTTACGGCCCTGACCTCACAACGGATCAGTGGCTCGATTTCATTGACGAGATAGAGAGGCTCAAGGTCTTGAGGGTAAAGATCAGCGGGGGGGAACCTTTCGTCCGGGAGGATTTCTACGATATCCTGGACGCCCTTTACGGCAAGCCCTTGAGGATTTCCCTGAACACGAACGCAACGCTGATAGACAAGGAGGGGGCCGAGAGGCTCACCAAGTACAGGAGGAAGATGGACGACATAATGGTCAGCATCGACGGGGCTACCCCAGGCTCCCATGACCTCCTGAGGGGAATCGGGGCTTTCGAGGCGGCCCTTAACGGGATCGAGCACCTTATACGATTCGGGCACGATGTCAGCGCCTACTGCACCGTAACCCGGCTCAATTTCAAAGAGCTTAGGGCCGCAGCAAAACTAGCGGGAGAGACGGGAATTTCGAGCATGAAGTTCAACTACCTGTTATACGAGGGGCGGGGCCTAAAATATATGGAGGAGCTCAAGCTAAACGCCCTTGAGGTAAAAGGGATAGTCGAGGAGTTAAAGAAGATAAGGGCGGATTACCCGTTTATCTCCGGAACTTTTTTTGAGATGGACGATATTTTCGAGGGGATAAGAAACATAAAGCAGTATGACCTTAAAGATTATGATCCGGACACCCACTTCCTCTCCGGCTGCGGCGCTTTAAGGAACCAGTGCGCCATAAGGCCCGACGGCTGGGCGGTCCCCTGCGACCGCCTCCCCGAGATCACGGCCGGAAATATCCTCAACACCCCCCTCGATATCATCTGGAGGGAGTCCGAGACCTTCGTGGAGTTCAGAAGGAGATTCTCGACGCCTGTAACAAGCCTTTCCACCTGCAAGGATTGCCGGTACGCCCCCCTGTGCACGGCCGGGTGCCCCGCCTCGGCGTATTACACTTACGGAACAATGCTCGCCAGGGATCCGTTCTGCTGTTACAAGCTTTACTCCGAGGAGCTTAAAGATGGTGTCGGATGAAAAACCGAGCTATCGATTGAATTCGGCCTATCTCTACCTAACCTCCGGCTGTAACCTCAAGTGCTCCCACTGCTGGCTGACCCCGAGCTTCGTGCCGGAGACCGAAGAGGCCCCAGAAGGGATAACGGCGGACGACGTAAGGAAAATCATCAAGGAGGGAAGGCCGATAGGCCTTTTCAATATCAAACTCACCGGTGGGGAGCCGTTTCTGAACAGGGATATATTCGAGATAATCGAGGTGGTGTCGTCGGAAGAGCTTGTGCTGGATATCGAGACAAACGGGACATTGATAGACGAAAAAACGGCGGCCTTTTTAAAGCGCAGCAACGCTTCCTCGATAAGCGTCAGCATCGACGGCTCCGACCCCCGGTTTCACGACTCCTTTAGGGGCGTTGAGGGGTCTTGGGAAGACGCGGTAAGAGGCGTCGAACATATGGTGAGCCAGGGGTTAAAGGTGCAGATCATCATGAGCCTGATTGGGGACAACTCCGGGGACATCGAGGGGGTTGTCGCCATGGCAAGGCGCCTCAACGCCGACTCGGTCAAGTTCAACCCGGTCATGCCGGTAGGGAGGGGGGAAAAGCTGACGGAGGGGGGAAAAACGATCCCGGTCGACGAGCTTATCAGGCTATCCTCATGGGCCGAGAAAGAGTTGAACGAGAAGTATCGGATCAAGACGTTTTTCACCATCCCGACGGCCTTCAAGAAGATAGACTCCTTTTTCAAGGGGAACAACGCCCAATGCCACATCCTCAACATAATCGGCGTAATCGCATCCGGGCACATATCGATCTGCGGGATAGGGAAGGAGGTGCCGGACCTTGTCATAGGGAACATCAGGGAGGACAATCTGGAAGATGTGTGGAGAAACAGCCCCGTCTTATCGGAGTTGAGGAGGATCGTGCCCGACAATATGAAGGGGATCTGCGGGATGTGCATCCTTAAGGGGTTGTGCCTCGGGTCGTGCAGGGCGAACGCCTACGTGCTTCACGGGGACCTCTCCGCCCCTGACCGCATCTGTCAGGAGGCGTACGAGATGGGCCTCTTCCCGGAGACGAGGATTATCTGGAGTGATGATGATCAAGATCGAAAATTTGGCACAAAGAAATAATTTCTAAAAGGATGTTTGTATAATAATATTGTGAAAAGAGGATGATGGGTTCGACCAACATCGACATCGGAGGCGTAAAGCTCGAAATAAAATTTACGGGGAAAGAATCGGATCGATATGCGGGGGCAATCGGTAAAATCTTCCCCGATTACCTCTCAGCCGAGGGGAATATGAATATCCCCCTCGTGGTGCGGGAACGCCCGGACGTCCCATTGGATAAGCTTTTCGGTGGAGGCGAGGCCGGGGCACTGAGGGACTATTTTCTAAAAATCGAGGGACGCTTCCCGTTCACCGAGGTCTCACCTGGCTGGAGACGGCGTAGGACCAAAACATTGTTGAGGAGCTCAAGGGGGAACGGGGCCGCTTTGGGATCGCCCTCTTTGATCCCCCTTTTAAGCAGGGACAGGATGGCCGTTTTTTATCATAACTCGTTCCTCCTGTTTGCGGACTACGAAAAACCCAAAGGCGAAGTCCTGATATTAGAGGGAGACTTCAGCGATACCGTCTCCAGTGTATCCCTGGCCGTTCAGGCGGCTGTGGGGCTGTTCGCCCCGCTGTACAATGGGATGATGCTTCACGCCTGTTCGGCGGAGATCGACGGCGGGGGTTATATCTTTTTCGGCGGGTCAGGGGCGGGAAAGAGCACCATCGCCGATCTAATGGGGAGGAAGAGGCTTCTGGCCGACGACGGATCGCTCTGCTTTAGGCGGGGGAAGGACTACTGTACGATGCCATCCCCCTTTACCCAGGTGCCAAGCAGAGAGAACAGGGGGGAGCTTATCCAGGCAAAGAGGTTTTTCTTCCTGATAAAAGATAAGGACAACTTCGTGGAAGAGGTGAAGCCAGGAGAGGCGATTCTGAGGATTATGCACAATCACATCCACTTTTTTAGATATTTTCCGGGAAAAGAGGCGAAGGAGACCTTTATATCGGTCAAGGAGATTGTGGAGCGTTTTCCCTTTTATAATCTCCACTTTACCCGTTACATAAATCCTTTGACTTTCTTCGGAGAGGGAGGATATAAAAGAGGAGATAGGCGAAAAGAATTCATGTCAATGTCCGACGATCATTGAGCCCGGCAAGGTTTGGATCTTAGCTGTCGGTCAATCGAGACGGAAGCCGCCTCTGAAGGGAGATATTCGAAAGGAGATTCGGTCGTCGGACAATACAGAATCGGCTCCGCCGCCGAGGGGAATTGCCGCAGCGGAGGGACAATTTACAGCGGATCCGGGGTGGGCGGTAATTAATAACGTGTAAAGCAAATATGGTCAGAGATTTTTTAAATAACCAAGGTATTACTTTAAAAATAACTATAGGTGAGCTATTTTTATGAAGAAGAAAATTTATGAGCCTCCGATGGTGATAGACCTCGATGTTGACAAGGCCCAAGCTCTGGGACAATCAATGTGCGGCGGCGGAAATCGGGCCTCCAGCTCATGCGGCGGCGGCGGACAGGCCACGGGAAACTGCGGCGGGGGCGGGAATCCTTATGCGGGTCAATGCTTGGATGGGAATTATAACGCCCTGGGATGCAGGGGTGGAGGTATCCCCTCCGGAGCCGGATGCGTAGGCGGCTTTAAACCATAACTTTAGGACTATTTGTGAGACCGGTAAATATCAGGTCCATCCCCTTCTGCGGCTACAGCATGTACCCGGCCTTGAGGCCCGGTGACACTCTCATCGTCAAAAAGGTAAACGGAAAGGGGGGAGACATCAAACTCGGCGACATAGTCTGCTTTTCTCAAGAGGAGAGCTACACGGCCCATCGCGTTATCAATATCATTGAAAACGAAAAAGACCTCACGGTTACAACCAAGGGGGACAACATGACCAGTCCCGATACCCCCCGAATCCTCAACGGCGACGGAATCCTCAAGGTCGTTATGATAAAACGCGGGGGCAGCGATCTTATAAAACCCGGATTCGGCCGAATCCACGCCTGTCTGAGCTCCTCCAATCTTACCTTCGGAATCGTAAAGGGGTGGATCGGGCGAGGTCTCAAGCGTTTCATAATTCGTTAGATCCCGTTCTTGAATAGAAAAATGAGTCACTCGGAACAAGAGATAGGAGTAGGAAATTTCCCAAGGATCGCCTCCGTAAAATACGGTGACAGGGAAGCGATATACTGCGTCAAGACGGGAAGGAGGTTTACCTTCGCCGAATTTAACGACCGCGTCAACGGCCTCGGCAACGGACTCCTCCAAATGGGGTTGAAAAAAGGGGACACCTGCGCCTTCCTGGTCGATAACCGGGCCGAAATATTCGAGACATACGGGGCGCTGGCAAAGATAGGTGTCATAGGCGTTCCCCTCAACTGCAGGATGGAACGGCCGCAAATGGTCAATTACATAAACCTGTCGGATGCCGAAACCGTAATCTTCTGCGAAGACTCGAGGGATCTGCTCCACAGGGCCGTCGATTCCCTCCCCAATGTCAGGCGCTATATATACGTCGGCGACCTCCTTCCCGAATTTGCCATATCCTATGAAGAATTAATATCCGGGGCGTCAAAGGGTGAGCCGGATGTTGCCGTGACGGGCCGAGACAACGAGTTCATCAACATGACATCGGGAACGACGGGACTGCCGAAACCCTTCTTTATAACCCACGGCGCCAACTTCGCGGCGCTTCCCATTTTCGCCTTCGCCCACGATGTGACCGAAAAAGACATTATCCTTACCGTCATGCCGATAACGGGGAGGTCGGGTTTCAGCTGGTGCGGGGTGGGGCTCTTCACCGGGGCGAAAAACGTGATCATTAACTTCGATCCGATAAAGATCCTCGAGGTAATCCAAGAGGAGAAGGTCACCATCACGACCTGGATCCCCATCATAGCCTCCGTCATCATGAAGCTCCCCGACCTCGACAAATACGACCTCTCCTCTCTCAGGGGCTTGGTCTTCACGGGAGGCCCCCTTTCTGAAAAACTCCTGGGGAAAATATACGAGCGTCTTTGCCCCAACGTTTACGAATACTACGGGCTTTCGGAATGCGGGTTGTTGACCAATATCGGGCCGGAGGAGAAGAGGAGAAAGCCGGGATCGGTCGGCACCCCCTACTTTGGAGCGGAGGTTAAAATCGTAAATGACGACGGCAAAGACATGTCCATCGGGGAAAACGGGGAGATTGCGACAAAGAGCATCGCCCTGACGGCCGGATACCTGAAGGACGACAAAAAAACCAGGGAGACCATTGTGGACGGCTGGTTCCACACCGGTGATATAGGCAGACTCGATGAAGACGGATTCCTTTACGTTGTGGGGAGGAGGGAGGACACGTTGACCATTGGGAACAGCAGCATCTCTTCACTGGATGTGGAAAACGTCATAAAATCGAATGAGGCGGTAATTGACTGCGCCGTGATCGTCCTCAAAGGCAAGCGGGGGGAGGAAATACTAACGGCCGTCGTGATGAGAAATCCCAGAATGGACATAACAAAAAAAGGTCTTCATCGATTCTGCTCAGAAAGACTCGATGCCATCGAGACGCCAAAGAAGTTCATCTTTACCACAAACTTACCCAGAACCCCCACGGGGAAAATCAAGAAATACCTCTTGACGGAAAAATACCAAGGCTCCTGACACCCCATAAATCTCCGCCCGCCTTCTCGACAGACGGAAAAGACGTGATGTTTTTTACACCGCCGAACTTCTTTTTAATACAGATTTATTTGCCGGGCACTTCATCCTCCCGCGTCTTCGAGACGAGGCACGGCTTTCTAAAGGTTTGATAGGAAAATGAAATGTTCGATGAAAAAAAGTTGCGACCCTACTTGAGGAATCGGGCCGGGGCAATTACAGTAGATCGATTAAACGAATCCCGTTAAGGTTTTTTTATCGCAGAACACCCTGAAAAGACACGACACAGAAACCCGACCCCCCCATGCCAACCTCTCCTTTCCCCCCTAATCTCTTCTTGTAGACTCATCTTGCCGGCCCCCCTTACCAATCCCTCCTTGTAAATCCCCCTTGCCGATCCCCAATAACTTCCTGCCCACCTACTCCCCTCATGCGTCAAATCCCATCGTCCTGAGGACCCGCTCGTTGAATAACTCCGGCTGTTCGCATACAGGGTTGTGCTCCGCCTCCGGCAACGATATGATCTCGGTGTTATCGAAGTGCTCCCTCACCTTCTGAGAAAAGGCGTCCACCGGACCGAAGGTCTTTCCCCCCTCTACGTAAAGGATGGGCACGTCCACCTTGTAGTTGTCGACATAATCGTCCCCCATTTTCTTGGAGTACCTGTAGATCGCCCGCAAAAAGCCAAGAGAGCTCCTTATACGCGTTCTCTCAAACCCCTCCCATGTATAGGGAAAATCGTCGCTTGGATCCTTTCGCTGAAGGGGAATAAAGGAGTTGAGGAAGTTAAACATCGTTATGTTCTTGAAAACGAACCAGTATATGAACGCCCCCAGCCCCGGTGTCAGGAGGGGATAGAGGTAGTTAGGGAAGTACGCGTGGATCTCGATCAAGACCATTTTAGACAAATATTTCGGATAGCGCTGGGCGAACTCCATTGCCACGTTACCACCGAGACAGTTGCCTATCAGGGTGACGTTTTTTAATCCCAGCTTGTCCATGAATTTCCTTCCGACCTCCACGAAATCCTCGACGGTAAAACCGGGCATCGGGGTGCTTCCGCCGTATCCGGGCCAGGCGGGACGATAGACGGTAAAGTACCGTCCGAAACCCTCGTGGCAAAGGCCGAAGGTGTCTTCGTGCCCTACCCAGCCGTGGAAAAAAACCAGGGGCGGCCCGGAGCCGCTGATCTTGTACGAAATAGTCAGTCCGTCAATGTCTACGGTCCTGAGCTCGTCGTTCTTTCCAGCAGTTGAGCATTTAATCTCTTTTTTCCTTCTAAATCTCATATCTTTCCAATCTGTTCAGACCTAAAAAAGCAACCAGTAAATATGATACAATATAAATAATATGTATAGTAAAAAATTTACCAGATATAAGGTGGAGTGTCAACCGATTAATTAGATAAATAGGCTAAAAATATGTCGTTTTTACATTTTTTGGGACATTCTTTGTACAAAAGGAAAATCGAAATTATTTTCAATTTTTCACAAAATTATCTTGATATATCAGTCTTAATTTGATAGAAGTTTAGATTATCTTAATTCTGGAGGTAACCGTTTGGGAAGTGTGATTAAAAAGCGCAGGAAGAAGATGAGAAAGCATAAGTATAAAAAGCTTCGCGACAAGATGCGGCACAAGCGCAGGAGGGGCAGGTAGTCCCTGCGGGCAGGAGCGGTGGTTTTTTAGACGCCGAGCTGTCCCGTATGTCCCGTCCGCCGTCTAATATCTCGATCAATAAATGGAGGGCCGGCAATATTTAGTGGGAGAACTGCAAAGTAATCTAACTAGGGAAGGTCGGTAAAGCAATCTAAAGGGAAGGGGATAGGATGTCGGGAAGACAGGCAAAGTAATAAGGGAAGCAATAAGATTTGGTGGAGACGATAAGTAACCTAACGGCGGCCGAGACGGACGGGCGGAGAAAGCAGGATTTGTAATAAGGCTAAAAACTACCTCCAAAGTGTCTTTCAGTAAATCTATTAAGAGCCGGTTTAACGGCTCTTCTTATATTGACATTAAGGGCGGATAAGCTTCTTCGTTTTCCATCACATATAGTTTTCAAGGAAACGTTTGCCGGGATTCCGGGATTCATATTATTGATTTTTGGCGGCCGAATATACAGTTCTAAAGTAGATCAAAGGCTTCAGGTTTAGAACGCTGCGGTTGTATACGGCCGCCCCCGGCGTTAAATGCTGCCCTAAATCCGGATTGTTTAGGGATTCCGGAAAGTTGATGATGAGATTAAGTCCCCGTTCCAGTTGCATGTCAACACCCCGCTCGGCCTATCCAAAAGGTTCCCGCACTTGTGCCATTCCAATATAGAGATTAATTTGAATGTTTATAGTCTGAATAAATTTTAAAGATCATTCCATGTACCTTTGAACCTATTTTCTATTTAATATTTTCATCCTAAACCGATGAAAAACATCAAAAGCCGCAAAGGGGAGCCGAGACAACACTTCCTCATTACAGGGCTCCCCGGCTCCGGAAAGACGACCCTGATCATCGATCTCATAGATAAAATCCCGGGCGAAAAATCGGGCTTTGTCACGAAAGAGGTGAGGAGCGAAGGCGAAAGGATGGGATTCGACATAATAACCGTCCCCTTCGGCGCCGGCTCGAAGAGGGTCCCGCTGGCGGTAAAGTCGAGCTTATTAAGCCCGGGAAAAGCGTCAAACATCGGTTCCGCGAGGATGGGAAGCTACACCGTCTTTCTGAAAAATGTCGAGGAGGTCGCCGTTCCCTCCATTTTGAAAGGCCTTGATTTCACGATCATAGACGAGATAGGGAAGATGGAATGCATATCGAAAAAATTCAGGAGCGCGGTCTTGGGGGCAATGGACTCCGCCGGAACGGTCGTCGCGACAATTTCCAAGAAATCGACGGGATACGATTTCATAACCGGTATAAAGCGCAGGGAAGACGTCAGGCTCTTTGAGATCACGAGGTTGAACAGGGACATCCTGCTGAACAAGATTTTGGAGGAGATGTCCAACGGCTGGCGAAAATATTAGGTTTTTTTAGCCATGAAAATCACAAAGGCGGAGTTTATCAGGGGGGCGACCGACCCGGGCGATTTTCTGAGGGGGCCGGGCGAAAGGCCGCAGGTGGCCTTCTCCGGGCGCTCCAACGTGGGGAAGTCCTCCCTGATCAACAGCATTGTGGGGAGAAAGAAGCTCGCCAGGACGTCCTCCACGCCGGGCAGGACGAGGGAGATAAACTTCTTTAACATCAATGACCGGCTCGTCTTCGTAGATCTCCCCGGCTACGGTTACGCCAAGGTCCCGGCCGGGATGAGGAGAGCGTGGCGCCCAATGGTGGAAAAATACCTCACCGGAAACGAAGCCCTAAAACTTGTCGTCGTGATTGTCGATATAAGGCGCGGGCCGGAAGAGGAGGAGCTTTCCTTTCTCCTGTGGCTCAAGGAAACCAACATCCCCTCCCTCGTCGTGGCCACCAAGGCGGACAAGGAGAAGCGCAGCAAAATAGACGGACGGCTCATCAAGATGGCCGAGACCCTCGAATGCAGGCCGGATGACATCGTTCTCTTCTCGTCTCTCAAGGGTACCGGCAAGGAGAAGCTCTGGTCAAGGATAAGGGAGGTCGTCGGTGTCTGAGATTTTAAAGTTCAAATCTCCCGCCAAGGTGAACTATTTTCTCAAGGTAGGCGAAAAACTCCCCAACGGCTATCACAAAATCGCAACGGTAATGAGCGCTATCGATATATACGACCATATCACCGTTGCCTTCGAGGGTAGTCGGATAGAGATCGAATCGGACAACACTAAAGTCCCGCAAGGCCCCTCAAACACGGTCTACAGGGCCATCGAGGCCCTCCTTAAAGAAGCAAACGTCGACATAGGTATAAAGGTAAATATACAAAAAAACATCCCCCTGGAATCTGGCCTAGGGGGGGCCAGCTCCAACGCCGCCTCGGTGATGCTCAAGCTGAACGACCATCTGAACCTCGGCTTAGGCCTAGACGAACTCCTCACCTTGGGGGTGAAAATAGGGTCGGACGTACCGTTCTTCATCTTCGGCTCCCCGGCTCTGGTCACGGGGATAGGAGAGAACCTCAAAAAGATCGAGGGCATCCCGGAGACATGGATGGTTGTCGTCAAACCGCCCGGCTCCGTTTCAACAAAATTAGCGTATAAAATGATTGATTTAGTATTGACATTTAACAAAAAAAGTATTATTATTCCGAAGTTTAATGGGACTCTTGGCGGTCTTATCGAGGGAATGGTAAACGACTTCGAGACCGTGGTGGGGGTCGAGCCGATTGTTAACGACAAAAGGAACGACCGGGATAGAGATGGGGGGGGGTATAGTGTTTATCTTCCCGAAGTGGGCCGGATCAAGAGAGAGATCGAAAGGCTCGGCTCATTAAAAGCAATGCTCACTGGCAGTGGGTCATCCGTTTTCGGCGTTTTCGGAAACCGGATCGAAGCAAAAAGGGCTTTCGAGGAGATACGTTCAAAAAATGATTGGACAGTTTTTTTGGCGCAAAATCTCTTCTACTAAGCGTTTTTTAGGAAATTTAACGGTTTTCAGCACGAAGGAACTTTTCAAGTAACACAAGGCTATGGAGGCATCAATGGAGATTACAGAGGTCAGAGTTTTCCCAGTAGGTGAAGAGAGATTAAAAGCATACGCAACCATAACGTTCGATGATTGTTTCATCATTCGAGACCTTAAGATCATCAATGGAAACAACGGACTCTTTGTGGCCATGCCGAGCAAAAAGAGAAAAGATGGAACCTTTCGGGACATCGCCCACCCCCTCAACAACAAGACCAGGGAGATGATAGAAGAAGTTGTCCTGAGAGAATATGAAAATGAGCTTGAAAAGGGGGGAGCCCCTGTAGGAGGGGAAGATACAGAGAAAAGCTTTGATGACGAATATTAGATTATTACCAAATCCGTAAATTGATCGGCCTCTTTGAGAACTGCAACACGGGACCGAAGATCCCTCGGTAAAACAGGGTGGACGGGAAGCAGGGGGGAGGGGATAAGAGAGAGGGGGAAAGGGACGTTGGGGTGAGCGTCGACAGGGGGAGGAAGGGGGAAACCCTATCGGCGGAAGGTGCTGTTTGCGGTGATTATTTATTGACGGCCTTTTACTTTTAAAGAATATCCGCCGTTGAGCCGTAAGCCTCCTCATAATTCTCGAAAAATTTGGGCAACGGCAATTTTAATGGGGCTATATCGTATTTCGTTATAGCATTTTTTACTTTTTTAAAACGGGAGACGCCTGGTAATCGATTATCTCAAAAACAGCTGCGGCACAGGGGGGAACTTGAACACTCGACCACACAAAGATTCATGGCAATGGAATGCGCCGGTTAGCCGATCATAAAAATTTTCGTGTTATCGAGGGATTCGATGTTTTATTCCGCTTCGGATCAAAAAAGAGACAGGTAGACCTGGGAGATAGAATCTTTACATCTTGGGGTGTCGACAAGCGGTAAGTCACGGGACTTTGGCTCCCGCATTCGGAGGTTCGAATCCTCCCACCCCAGCCAACTGGATAAATATAGGCCAATAACACAAGATAAAGACGGGTAAATCATAGATTAAAAAATAGCGACAGGGAATAGAGTTGAACAAGAAGATTAGGGTATTTACTGGAAATTCTAATCCGCAGATAGCCCGGGAGATATGTGATTTTCTGGGAATACCTCTGGGCAAGGCGGAGGTTGGCGCCTTTTCCGACGGCGAATGCTCGGTGGAGATACACGAGAGCGTCAGGGGAATGCAGGTCTTTGTCATACAGTCGACTTCTCCCCCGGTGAACGATAACCTCATGGAGCTCCTCGTTATGATCGACGCCTTGAAGAGGGCGTCGTCGGAAGAAATCACCGCCGTCATTCCCTACTACGGCTATGCCAGGCAGGACAAGAAGGTATTTCCGAGGGCGCCCATCACGGCAAAGCTCGTGGCGGATCTCCTTATTGCCGCCGGAACGCAGCGGGTTATCTCCATGGAGCTCCACGCGGGACAGATCCAGGGCTTTTTCAACATCCCCGTGGATCACCTTTACTCGTCCCCGGTAATGCTCGAATACCTGAAGGATAAATTCGGAAAGGATATGATAATCGTATCCCCGGACGCCGGCGGCGTTGAAAGGGCAAGGGCCTATGCCCAGAGACTCGGAGTGGGACTCGCAATAATAGACAAGCGCAGGCAGGGGCCGAACGTCGCCGAGGTGATGCATATAATCGGTGACGTAAAGAGCCGGAACGCCGTAATATTGGACGATATGGTCGATACGGCGGGAACGCTGGTCAAGGCCGCGGAGGCCCTGAAGGACAACGGCGCTAACAACGTCTACGGGGTCCTCACACACCCCGTCCTTTCGGGCCCGGCGGTGGACAGGATAAACAAATCGCCCATAGAAGAGATTATAGTCTCAAATACCATCCCCCTCAATAAAGAGGCAAAAAAATCCGGCAAAATAAAGGTGCTAAAGGTCTCAAAACTCTTCGGGGAAGCAATAAAGAGGATCCATAAACGAAAATCCGTAAGCGAGCTTTTCTATAAAAACCAAAAGCAGAAAAGATAATTAAAAAAGGACTCAATATCTATTCTTAAATATGTTGAGATGGGCTTTTAGGCCCTTATTTACTAAAAAAAGGTGACAAGAGATGGAAATTGAAAAATTGAAAATTTCAACGAGAGAATCTTCGGGGAAAGGAGCCGCCAGAAAGCTGCGGGGAAGCGGTATGGTCCCTGGAATCATTTACGGGTACAAGACCGAGCCCCTGATGATAAAAACCAACACCCACGATCTTAAAATGACCATGAAGGGTCTCGAAACCACAAACCCCTTCTTCAATATAATCGGAGAGGACGAAGGGGGAAAGAGACTCGATGGCAACATCGTCATTTTAAAGGAGCTCCAGGTTCACCCGTTGACCCGCGAATACCTCCACATCGATCTTCACAAGATCGACATGGAAAAGGAGTTGACCGCAGAGGTTCCAATACATTTCGTCGGAAAGCCGCAGGGCGTAAAGATGGGCGGGATTCTGCAGGAGATCCGGAGGCAATTGGAGATATCCGCCCTCCCTGCCGACATCCCCGAATATATAGAGGTTGATGTTTCAGAACTCAATGTTGGAGATTCCATTCACTTAGGCAACATCCAGCTTCCAAAGGGCTGCCAAACCGATACGAGCGTCAACTACACGATTGTCATTGTGGTTGCGCCCAAACTTTACGAGGAAGCCGTTGAAGAGGAGCTTGAGGCCGAGGAGGCAGCCGCCGAGGGCGAAGGGGAAGAAACGACCGAGGGTGAAGCGGAAGGAGAAGAGTAGACACTGTTGCCGCGATTTCCATCGGAGTGGCCAATTGGATTTTTTCAGGGAGTGGGCGATCCATTCGTTTGGAAGACTTGGGGCACCGTTGGAATCTCTAAAAGGTTGGAGTATTACGGCTGACCTCGATCGGATCCGATAATTCGAGAGAGAGATAGATATTTTTTGATCTTTTTTCTCGGCGATTAAACCCAAAACGTGGGTTACTTTTATAGATATGAAGGCCATCTTTGGGCTTGGAAACCCGGGCAGAGAATACAAAAAAACCAGACATAACGTCGGGTTTATGGTCGTCTCCTCCTTCGGGGAGGAGATCGGAATATCGATAAAAAAGCGAAAGTTCAACACCAAGATCGGTATAGGCAAGATCGGGGAGATTGAACGAGACAAAAGGGGCGATGGAAACGGGGGGGGTAAGGGTAATGACGGGGGAGTGAAGGGTAAAAACGGTGGGGGGAAGGATAAAGCAGGGGACGAGACGCTGCTTTTGGCCCTTCCCCAGACATATATGAACAGATCTGGGTACTCCGTATCGGCCGTCTTGGATTTCTACCGCCTCTCGCCCAAGGATATCATCGTCGTTTCCGATGATGTCGACCTTGACTTCGGGAGGATCAGGATTCGCCCGAGGGGGGGGTCCGGTGGGCACAGGGGAATGAAATCGATCATTGACGAGCTTGGCACATCGGACTTCATAAGACTTAGAATTGGAATTGGAAGGGACGATGATGAGAACACCGCCGATTTCGTTTTAGGCCGGTTCTCATCAAACGAGGCCCTTCAGCTTGAGGATATAATAGAGAGGGCGAAAGAATCCCTCTTCGTGATTCTACACGACGGAGTGGATTTTGCCATGAACAGGTTTAACGAATAGTTCAAAACCTCGGAGTGGCGGTCCACATTACTACAGTCTATTTATTGTGGAGGAAAGTATGAGTTACAAGTTGGCGTATTTTGCGCCGATAATTGGTCTCTTAGGACTCTTGACGGCACTGTTCATTTACATGTTCGTCAAGAAGCAGGACGACGGCACCGAGTTGATGCGGGACCTTGCCCAGCAGATACACGACGGAGCGATGGTGTTCTTGAAGAGAGAGTATTCGATACTCCTCATATTTCTCGCTGCCGTTGCCGTTTTATTGGGTCTCTTTGTCGATAAAAGCTGGATGACCACAATAGCCTATATCTCCGGCGCCTTTTCATCTATGTTAGCAGGCTTCTTCGGAATGAAGGCCGCCACAAGGGCAAATGTCAGGACATCTCAGGCGGCGGCAACGAGCGGCCTTGAAAAGGCCCTCACGATCTCATTCATGGGCGGCGTGGTTATGGGACTTTCGGTCGCCAGCCTCGGGCTTGTGGGCGTGGGGATCTTCTTCATAGTCTTCGGTGACCTCGAGACCGCCCAATACATCAACGGATTCGCCATGGGAGCCAGCTCCATCGCCCTCTTCGCCAGGGTCGGCGGCGGAATCTATACAAAGAGCGCCGACGTGGGCGCTGACCTCGTGGGAAAGGTCGAGGCCGGAATCCCCGAGGACGACCCGAGGAACCCCGGAGTCATCGCGGACAACGTGGGCGACAACGTGGGTGACATAGCCGGTATGGGCGCCGATATCTTCGAGTCCTATGTTGGGGCGATAATCGCCACCATCGCCATCGGCGCGACAGCTTCAATAGCCACGCTCCAGAGCGTCTTAAACGCCGGAATAGATGTAAATGAAGAAACCGCTACATTTCTTAAACAGGGCCTGATGGCGCTTCCCCTTGTGGTTGTGGCATTAGGTCTTCTCTGCTCGCTGGTGGGAATATTTTCCGTCAAGATATTCAGGAAAATCGGCCCGGCCGAAACACTGAGATACTCGACGTTCCTCGCCGCAGGTCTCTTCCTGATTGGTAACTACTTCGTAGCCAACGCCTTCGGAAGCAACGGCGCCTTTGTCGCAATCCTCTCGGGAACCTTCGCGGGTATCCTGATCGGGCTTGTTACGGAATGGTACACGTCGGAAAACACCTGGTTTACGAAGAATGTCCCCGTAATCCGTGTTGCGGAGGCCTCCCAAACGGGACCGGCGACAAACATCATCACGGGCCTCGCCTTGGGGATGGAGTCCACCATAATCCCGATCATTATCATCGTCGTCGCAACGCTCTTCTCATACAAGTTCGCCGGCATATACGGAATCGGCATCGCAGCCGTGGGTATGCTGGGAACAGTGGGAATTACAATGAGCGTTGACGCCTATGGTCCCGCCGCCGATAACGCCGGAGGAATCACCGAGATGGCGGGCCTTGGAAAGAACGTTCGGGAGATTACCGACAGCCTCGACGCATTGGGCAACACCACAGCGGCACTCGGCAAGGGCTTCGCGATCGGATCGGCCGCTTTGACGGCGCTTGCCCTCTTTACCGCCTACACCCAAACCGCAATGATCGATGTCGTAAATCTGATCCACCCGTTTGTCGTGGTAGGAATATTGATCGGGGCCAGTATACCCTTCTTCCTCGGCGCCAAGACCATGACCGCGGTCGGAAAGGCCGCCATGAGCATGGTCGAGGAGATCAGACGCCAGTTTCGTGAGATACCGGGGATCATGGAAGGTAAAGGGAAACCGGACCCCAGCCGCTGCGTGGACATCGCCACAAGGGCATCCCTCAAGTACATGATCGTTCCCGGGCTTGCGGCCGTAATCATGCCGCCCCTTGTTGGATTTCTCCTTGGCAAAGAGGCCCTTGGAGGAATGCTTGCCGGAGCGACCGCCACGGGCGTCCTCATGGCGCTCTTCATGGCGAACGGCGGAGCCATCTGGGATAACGGCAAAAAGTATATCGAGCAGGGACATTTCGGAGGCAAAGGCTCTGGTCCCCACAAGGCGGCCGTCGTTGGCGATACCGTAGGCGACCCCTTCAAGGATACATCGGGCCCCTCAATGAACATCCTGATAAAGCTGATGAGCGTTGTGTCCCTTGTCATCGCTCCTGCCCTCGTAAAATTCGGCGAAGGCGTCCTGGAGAAGTTCTTTTAGGACTTAAATCAAAGCCTTGAAAAAAGGGGGGAAGAGCCATTCTTCCTCCCTTTTTTTATTTATAATCCCGTTAATTCAAGTCTTCCTCCCCATACTTTCTTGACAAAAAACATGGCTAAATGTTACTATGGCACAAATGATGTTTCGCGTGCCCCTTCAATTGTTCTCTGATTCACTTTCTGGCGCGTTTTTCAGTTAATGCCCTTAAATTAGATATTTGGTGTATTCCTTGAATCTACAAATAGGCTATTTTCAAATGTTTTCTCCCACTATTGACGGAGTAAAAAATGACTGAAGAAAAGAGTATCTACGAACAGATGTCCGACAGGATAATGACCTCTGGATCTAAGATGATCCCCCAGCTATTCGAGTTCATCGCAAATAAAGAGGAGGCGATCCTGTTGATGGCGACTCCCGGGACAGCGGAAGAGCTTTCGGAAAAGATCGGAAAGGACAAGGAGACCACCCAGAAGATGCTTGACGAGCTTTTTCACAAGGGCCTTATCTTCAAGTCGAAAAAGGAGACCGGCACGATCTACAGGATGTGCCGCGACCTCGTTCAGTTCCACGATGCCACGATCCTCTGGCCGGAGGCCCCCAAGTCGTATCACGACATGTGGCTGAAATATATGAACGAGGAGTGGCCCGGCTACGCCAAGATAGTGGAGCAGGTGATAAAAGACCCCTTCACCCGCATCGTCCCCATCGGGGAGACGATCACACCGGAATCGAAAATAGAGGCGATCGACGACGTAATGACGATCCTCGACAACGCCAGGAGGTTCGCCGTGACCAACTGCACCTGCCGGACGATAGACGGGAAGTGCGGGGCGCCCCTGGAGGTCTGCCTTCAGGTGGACAAGTCCGCCGACTATTCCATCGAGAGGGGAACGGGAAGGGAGCTTACCAGGGACGAGGCGAAGGCCTTAATAAGAAAGGCGGACGACGACGGGCTTGTCCACGTCATCATGAACAGCAAGTCTAAGCAGAATTTCATCTGCAACTGCTGCAGCGACTGCTGCCAGACGCTGCCGATATTCATCAACGAGGGCGTAAAGATTGTCGCCCCGAGCAGGTTCTCGGCAAGGGTGGACGCCGACCTATGCACCGGCTGCGAATCCTGCATCGAGCGGTGCTTCTTCGGGGCGCTTGCGATGACAGAAGACCTGACCGCCGCAGTCGACCCGGAGAAGTGCATGGGATGCGGGCTATGCGTTCCGGTATGTCCCGCGGAGGCGATTGAGCTTTACGAGACGCGGGAGTCGGAGTCGATCCCGGCTTAGGTATTTTCATAAGCTGATCTTGAATATCAAAGGCTGCTTCAATCGTTGTTTTTCGGTGGGAGTAATTAGTCCTATATGTTTATGAAATATGATAAGGTTATTGTTGAGTGTAAATCTTGCTATCCGGCATTGGCTTTATTTAAAATAAATGAGATTCAAAAAAATAGCACAAGAAGTACAATATTTTTGATTCCCTTCAAAACTTCATACACATACTTTATATCTTTAAAAAACCTAAATTGCAAGATCCGACCTCTCATTATCAAAAATAAGCTCGGGTTTTACGTATAGCGCCATACCAAAAGTAAGAGGACCCACACGGCCTATATACATCATAAGGATCACAATCAATTTACCCAAAATAGTCAATCCTGTTGTGATCCCCATGCTCAAACCGACCGTCCCGAGAGCAGAGGCTGCTTCAAAAAAAATATCTAAAAATTCTCCGTTTTCTGTCAAGGTAAGCAAATATGTGCCGATAATAAGTGTAGAAATATAAAAGCTTAGCGTCGCAATGGCTGTCTTAATACGGTCTTCTGGCACTATTTCACTAAAAATGTGTACATCTTTTTCGCCTTTAATAGCACTTTTCATCAATCCCCAAATAGCCGAAAACGTAGTAGTTTTCAATCCGCCGCCAGTACCCGAGGGCGAAGCGCCGACAATCATCAAAATACAAATAAGCATTATAGCCGATTTAGACATAGTACTAATATTGACAGTGTTGAATCCCACTGTTGTAAAAGCGGTCATGGCTTGGAATAACGAAAACAAAATCCTATTTTCAGGAGTAATATCGCCTCCGAAGCTTTCAGTTAAAAACATTAAAACCGACCCGATTAATAAGAGCCAAAATGTTATTGTGAAAATAACCTTTGTGGTCAGAGTAACACGCTTTTGTTTGCCCTTTATGAGACGCCAAACATCCACACATACGATAAATCCCATCGCTCCTAATATACTTAAAACCGAAATAATTGCGTTGATATAGAAGTTATTCGCAAATCCCTCGAAGCTATTGGGAAATAGACTAAAGCCGGCTGTACAGAAAGAGGAAACGCTGTGAAATATCGCGCTCCAAAGGGGATTCACTACACCTTTCTGCCAGAAAACAAAAAACAACCCTATCGCTCCGAGAATTTCGATTACTGCGGTAAAACGTACTACGCTTAATACAAACTTTTCAATTTTAAAATTATTAGGAATGCTAAACACAGTCTGCTCAATATTCTTTGTGCGACCATCAAGGTATTTCTTTGTAGACAATATAACGAACGAACTAAAAGTCATATATCCGATTCCGCCCAGTTGAATAAGAACAAGGATGACCAACTGCCCCCAGAAATTATAATCATCACTCACAATAACTGTCGTTAATCCGGTTGTCGAAACTGCGGAAGTGGCAATAAATAGATTATCAAGGGGATTAACATAAATTTTATGCATGAATGGCATGCATAAAAGAACAAATCCTATAAAAATGTAAGAAAGATACCCAAAAACAACCAAACGTATCGGATTTGCTGTCCTTAAGCGATAAAGAATAGCATAAAAATTATCTTTTATATTGAGCCTCTTAATCATATTCAATTCTTTTAAAATTCGGACCTATTAAAACATCTATATATCATTTACTCAAATTCAGTAAAATATTACTATTTATTATATAATCCCTACTATATTGATTGAAAAGTCAAAACAGAAAAGCATATCTTTGAATAGAATCGAGGCTTTTAAGAACAATTCCTATATTTTTGAGACTTTTAAAAAATGAAGGTGTAAAGAATATAATACTATGTAGACTCTTTTTTTCAACATCTATTCACTAATAATGACTCCATATTTAATGGATGCTCCATAAAAGCATAATAGAAAGATCAGGCCTTGGCCTCCCTCCCCGACTTTTTTATTATAGACCTCGCATCCTCCTCCACGTTTGTGGAGACAAAGTAGAGTGCGGCAACAACGAGGATTATATATATCGGGGCCTTGAGCTTGAGGTACGGATTCTCGTAGAGATATAGCCCGCTCAAGTTCGCGATGTTATATATTACAAATACAGCGGCGTCTATTATAAAAAGTAGTTTGAGGCGCTTCCTTATGCCTTCGCGGAAATTCCAGTACAGGCAGGCCAAATAGAATAAGATGGGCGCGCTTACAAGATAATAGAGGGCGAAAACTCCCGAGAGGGCGAGGTCGAGTCCCCCGGGCTCTCTCGGAAAATCCCTGACAGTATTGGTCAACCAGCCTAGTAGCAAGGCGAAGTGGGAGAAGAAGTTTATCGACAGGTTGAAAAATCCCAGCGTCATGGCGAAGAAGCCGACATACCAGAACCCGAACGGCACATCCTCCCAAATACGATAGTCGGGAAAGATAAATTCCAGCCTTCCCTCTTTTTTTCCATTTTTACCCATTATTTATTTCCTTTCACTTTCCGTTTTACGTTTTCCGTTTTCCGTTTTAATATTTCGGCAGCGGCGTCGCCGATTACTTTTTCCCCTTTTCTTCGGGCGCTTTCTTGGCCCTGAAGTAGAAATAGAGGGGAACGGCGGCGGCAACCGTTATGAGACCTATCAGCTGGGACGTGGAGATCATTCCATCGAAGAAGAATCCCCTCGGGTCGCCGCGGAAGATCTCGACGATGCTCCTCGTCGACCCGTAAAGGATGACGTAAAGGAGCACCAGCTCGCCCTTGAAGGCTGATCTCTTTCTCCTGAAGAAGAGAAACAGGAAAATCGTAAAGTTAAAGAGCATGTGATAAATCTGAGTCGGATGGAGGGCAATACCGTTGGGGGCGATGGTGGATTTTATGAACACGATCCCCCAGGGGAGGGTGGTCTCCTTTCCGTAGCAGCATCCCGCCATGAGGCAGCCTATCCTGCCCACAGCCTGGGCCAGGGCCAGGGGGACGATTCCCATATCCGCCCAGAGCCACCAATCGAGCTTTTTTGACCTCAAGTATATAAATGCGGCGATCAGCCCTCCGAAGAAGGCGCCGTACCATACCAGCCCCCCCTCCCATATCATCAGGCTTCTGAGAGGATGATTGATGTAGTAGTCGATATTCACGGCGACGTAGACCACCCTCGACCCAAGGATGGCGGAGAGCAGCACCCAGAAGCCGATGTCAACCCCGGTATCGAGATCGAATCCTCTTCTCCTCACCTCGTAGAGAAAAAGTGAAAAACCCAACAGGAACGCCAGAGCAACAAAAAAGCCGTAGGTGTAAAGGGTGAACTTGCCGATATTTAAAAGGTATGGATGCATATTTTCTCCTATCGCCCCGCCTCGGTTTCCCTTTCGCGCTTGGGCTCCGCAATAATAAGCTCATAGGCCAGAAGCACGATCCCTACCGTTATGGCGGAGTCGGCAACGTTGAACACCGGCCAATGGAGCCTGTAGATGTGCATACTTATAAAGTCCCTGACCCCGCCGAGCATGATCCTGTCTATGAGGTTTCCGACCGCACCGGCAAAGACCAGGGAAAGAGAGACGATATAGACTATCTTGTCTTTTTTTGCCTTAATAAGGAGATAGAAGATAAGAAGCATGGCCATAATCGAGACCCCGATCAAAAACGGGATCTTCATACCACCCGGAAGACGGGACATGATCCCGAAGGCGGCGCCGGTGTTCAATATATAATGAATGTCGAGGAAGTTCGGGATTATCGTCAGCATCTCCTCCAGCCTGAAGCTCTTGTCTATATAATTCTTCGTCACCTGATCTGCAACGATAACAAAAGCCGTTATGATTAAAAGAATCGAATACTTTACTATATTTGCTTTTTTAGAGGCCCTCATCAACTCCCTCCTTCCTTGAGGTTCCCGGCGCAGCGCAAACATACTTCCGGGTGCTTTTCATCCTTCCCGATATCTTCGGTGTAGCTCCAGCAGCGGGGACATTTTTCCCCCGGAGCCTTTTTAACCGATATAAAGAGATCTTCAATCTCCTCGCTCTCGAAGGAGTCTTCGAGGGGCGCATCGACAATCTCCACCCTTGAAACAATAAATACGTCTCTCAATATCTCGGAATTGGCTCTCAAGAGCTCCAGCTTTTTACCCTTGGCGGAGATCGTCACGAGGGCGTCCAGAGAATGTCCGATCGACTTATTACGTCTCGCCTCTTCCAGCGCTTTTGTAACGACGCCCCGAATCTCGAGGACCCCGTCCCATTCCCTCTCCAGGTCGTCGTTTACAAATGAATCGTCCGCCCTGGGAAACGACGTCGTGTGGACGCTCCCCGATCCATTGTTTCCGGGGATTTCCCCCCAAATCTCTTCCGCGGTAAACACAAGGATGGGGGCCATCAGCCTCACAAGCCCGTTAAGGATCGTATACATGGCGCTCTGGGCGGCCTTTCTCGCCTTGGATTCAGCGGCGCTGGTGTAGAGCCTGTCCTTCAAGATATCGAGGTAAAAGGCGCTGAGGTTCACGGCGCAAAAGTTGTGGATTGAGTGATAGATTGTGTGAAACTCGAATTCTTCGTACGCCTTGAGAACCCGTTTTATAAGCTTGTTGTATTTTATAAGCAGATAGCGGTCGAGGCCCGCGTACGCCTCCCCATCAACCAAATCCGTTTTGGGATCAAAGTCGAAAAGGTTGCCCAGTATAAACCGCGACGTGTTTCTTATCCTCCGATAAGCCTCCGACTGCCTGTCCAGTATCTCCCAGGAGACGCGAATGTCGTCCATGTAGTCCTCGGCGCTCACCCAGAGCCTCAACACCTCCGCCCCGTATTTATCTATGACCTCATTCGGAAACATCACGTTTCCCAGAGACTTGCTCATCTTCCTACCGTCTCCGGCTACCAAAAAGCCGTGGGTCAGGACCTCCCTATATGGGGCCCTCCCCCTCGTTCCCACGGAGGCCAGAAGCGAGGAGTGAAACCATCCCCTGTGCTGGTCGCTACCCTCAAGGTACATGTCGGCGACTTCCTTGAGCCCCGGTCTCTTCTCGCATACGGCGGCGTAGCTCGTTCCGGAGTCGAACCAGACGTCCAGGATGTCCTCCTCCTTCTTGAAATTTTTCCCGCCGCAGTTTTTGCACTCGGTGCCGGGGGCGACGAGCTCGCTCACATCCTTCTCGAACCAGACATCAGCGCCCCCCTCCTTAACGAGATCGACCACCCTTTTGAGAGAGGCCTCGTCTATCAGCTCCGTTCCGCACTCCGTGCAATAAAAGACCGTAATGGGAACCCCCCAGGACCGCTGCCTGGATATGCACCAGTCGGGACGGTTTTGAATCATCCCGTATATCCGCTCCCTCCCCCACTTGGGGATCCAGCGGACCTTGTCGATCTCCTTCAACGCCTGTTTTCTGAGGTCGTTTTCCTCCATGGAGATGAACCACTGGGGCGTGGAGCGAAAAATAATCGGCTGTTTGCACCGCCAGCAGTGGGGGTACTGATGTCCAAATTCCTCTTCTTTCAACAGGGTCCCCGTCTCGGCGAGCTTCTTGTTTACGTCTTCGTTGGCGTCGAAGACGAATTTTCCGGCGAAGTATTGAACGTCGTCGGTGAATTTCCCAAGGTCATCCACAGGCGCATAGGCCTCCAGCCCGTATTTCTGGCCGGAGAAGTAGTCGTCCTGGCCGTGGCCCGGGGCGGTGTGAACGGCCCCCGTTCCGGCGTCCAGCGTGACGTAGTCAGCAAGGATCAAGACCGACTCCCTGTCGTAGAGGGGGTGCTTCGCCTTCTTCCCCTCGAGGGACTTTCCGGGAAACTTGACCAGAACCTTGTAGTCTCCCATCTTAAAAGAGCTCAAGACGATGTCCGCCAGCTCCTCGGCGAGGATAAAGACCTCGCCCCCCTTGACTTCGGCCGCCACGTATTCGTAGTCCGGGTGAAAGGCTATGGCGAGATTGGCCGGGATCGTCCAGGGAGTCGTCGTCCAGATAATTACCGACACATTTTTACCCTTGAGCTCCGGAAAGTCGTTAGAGAGGTCGTCTATCATAGGGAACTTGACGTATATGGATGTGGAGGTGTGGTCCATATATTCCACCTCCGCCTCGGCGAGCGCGGTCACGCAGGAAGCGCACCAGTAGACCGGCTTTTTCCCGCGGTAGAGGGAACCGGAGAGGGCAAATTTCCCTAACTCTTTTATGATCGTTGCCTCGTATTCGTAATCCATCGTCAGGTAAGGATCGTCCCACTCCCCGAAGATACCGAGGCGCTTAAACTCGCTCCTCTGGATGTCGATATATTTTTCCGCAAAAGTGCGGCAGCGCTTTCTGATCTCGCTCTTCGTCATGGTGAGCTTCTTATCGCCGAGCTCCTTATCCACCTGATGCTCGATCGGAAGGCCGTGGCAGTCCCAGCCCGGGACGTAGTAGCTGTCGTATCCCATCATGAATCTCGACTTCACTATGATGTCCTTCAAGACCTTGTTCAAGGCCGTCCCCAAGTGGATATTGCCGTTGGCGTAGGGCGGACCGTCGTGAAGGATGTACTTCTCCCTCCCCTTCGATGCATCTTTTATGAGATCGTATATTTTTATGGAATCCCAATGCTGCAGGAGCTCGGGCTCCCGCTTGGGGAGGTTGGCCTTCATGGGAAATTCGGTCTTGGGAAGGTTTAAAGTCTCTTTGTAGTCCATCATATCTCCACGATTCCTTTTAGATTCCTTCTATATATAGAAAAAAGATGCAAAAGTCCACTGCCCTTTTCGGATAAACCTTATTATATATAATTCAATACGACTTTTTGTCAAGAAAAAAGGGTTCTAAAACAACCGACAAGGAGAAATATTGTATAGAGCCCTTTTATCAATCCATTTCGGCAAGTGAAGGATGAAACAGGGTGTATAATGTTATCTTTCGGCGTAAATTATCACAATAAGTCTCCGTCCGCAATTTCCATCCCTATTGCCAGCTTAATTCAGGAAGCTTTCAAATGAGCGAACTGTTGCAGACAATAATCCTTAGGGTCATGGGGCGTCAGCCTACTTGATTCCGACCACGGCCTCCGCGATGTTAAACGTATGGTCACCGATTTTCTCGAAGTTGGTCAACATATCTATAAATATCAGCCCCGGGTCTACCTGGCAATTCCCCTTGTTGAGCCTGTCGACATGGTCGTTTCTGAAGGTGTCCTCAAGGTAATTTATCCTCTTTTCGTATCGGTCCGCTTCGGATTTTATAAATATGTCTTTCGTCTCCATGCTGTTGATAACGAAATCGAGAAACTTCCTCGACACCTGATATATCTCCCGGATATTCTCGATGGCGACGTCGGAAAAAATTAACTTCTCCGCCTTCTTTCGCTCGATAAGCTGGGTCAGGTTCTCGCAGTGATCCCCGATCCTCTCGATATTGTTCACCATGTTTATGATCGAGGTGATCTCCCTCGATATCTCCGGCGTGATCGACTCCTGGGATATCCTGACGGAGTAGTCGGTGATCTCCCGCTGGAGCATATCCACGGTGTCCTCCATCTTTCTGACGTTCTCGAGACGTTTCATGTCCCCGTCAAAAAGGGCCCTCATGCTCTCGTCCAGCATATCGAGAGATATCTTGGCCATGTGGATAGTCTCGTCTCTCGCCTCCCCTATGGCGATGCTCGGCGCGGAGACGACATTGCCGCCAAGGTATTTCAGGTGAAACTCCGGCTTTACCTCCTCGCCCGGTATCATAAAAGTCGAGATTTTCGCCAGGACACCGATCATTGGTAAGAAGAGTACGTTGTTTACGACGTTAAACATTGTATGGGCATTTGCAATATGCCTGGCGGCATAGGGGACATCACCAATCTCCATATTATACTTTGCCGCCTCCTCGGCGGTCGTAATAACAAAGCCTACCTCTCCCGGTGTTATCAAATTCACAAGCTTAATGAAATAGGGCATCAAAAGAAAGATGTAGATAACGCCTATAACGTTAAACATAGTGTGCGCCCTTGCCGTCCTTTTCGCCGCGACATTTGTCCCGATCGACGCCAATTCGGCAGTGATCGTGGTCCCGATGTTGTCGCCCAGTATCAGGGCCACGCTCGTGGGAAAAGAGATCAGGCCCGTGCTGGCAAGGGCCATTGTTATCCCCACGGTTACGGAAGAGCTCTGCATCATCATGGTGAAAACAGTCCCGATAATGAGGGCGACGAAGGGGAATCCGTCGAGATTTGCGAAGAAATTGAAGACCGCCTCCGAACCCTTCATAAAGGCAAAGGCGTCCTTCATGGTAGAGAGCCCGAAGAAGAGCAGCCCGAAGCCCATCATGGCCTCTCCGAAGTAAACCAACTTTTCCCTCTTTGCAAAGAGCTTAAGGACAACCCCGACTCCTATCAAGGGGAGGGCGTAGTCCTGCACCTTAAAGGCGATCATCTGAGCGGTTACCGTTGTGCCGATATTGGCGCCGAGTACGACGCCTATTGCCTGAACCAGGTTGATGAGCCCCGCGTTGACGAGGCTGACCGTCATTACGGTCGTGGCGGAGCTCGACTGGATAATGGCCGTGACGAACAAACCGGTCAACATCCCTATCACACGGTTTTTCGTAATGCTCTTCAAGAAATTCCTCAAGCGGTCTCCGGCGTATTTCTGGAGGCCGTCGCTCATCGTGCGGATGCCGAGAAAGAAAAGGCCCAGCCCCCCCATGATCCCGAAGATTACTGTCTGCAACATTTCACCCATTTGAAAAAACTTCCTGTATTATGCTGTTAAGAGGATAAATATCCCAAAATCATCATCGACGGTGGAAGATCGGCCTCTCCCGCCATTCGATGATAACAACCAAAAAACCTCATGCAGGTTTTTTTGCGTTTTCCCTCTGAAACATAAAAGGGTTTTTTATATCTAAAAGAGAAGGAGTTTTCAAGCAAAATCGTAATAATTAATGGAAAAACTCCTACCTCTTGACCTTTCTTTCCTCCTCCCTGACGCTCAGGACGTTTCCGTAGTCGTCTATTGTCGCAATGATGTTCAGCTTGTCCTCCCCGGGCATAAAGACGACGTGCCAGACAGGTCTATCCCTCCCCCGCCCTAATAAAACGGCAACGGCAACGTGTTTGGCATAGTCTATCTTCGGGAACCTCTCATCTTCGAGGGCGGCCCCAAGCGCCCCGGCATATCCAAGGTTCAATTTGTCGAGTTGCTCCTCCATCCTGCGAACACCCGGCTTAGTTCTCCTCGCCAAGGTCTTGATGTCGTGCTCCTTCTGGACATTTTTCTTGAGAACTTCCCTGGAGTTGTCGTCAATAACCACCGTCATCAGCTCAGTATCCTGGAACATAACCCTTACGTTCCAGGCCCTGTTCTTGGGAAGGCCGAAGATCATCACCCTGACGGGGATGGCTTTGGCAATCCTCTTGAAGTCATCGTCGTCGACCGCCTTTGCCATCACGTCCAGAACCCTCATGGCAAGGGCGCCCTCCGACTCCGGGGTCTCCGGGGGCGTTTTTGGCTCATCGACCACAGGCGGCGCATCCATCCCCAATTCCATCCCCGGCTCGGTCTCGGGGGCCGTTTTCGCGATATCCCCGTCGTCTCCGCCTATGCCGTCCCCCACCTCCTTCGACGCCTCCGTATCCGTTGAATCCTCGATCACGATTTTCAGGCTCTCCTCTTCCCTGCTGCAGGCGAAACCCAATATCAAGGCCGCTCCAAAAAGAGCGGTCAATAATATTTGTCCAATTCTATTATGCCTTCCTGTCATATTTCTCTCCTTCTCCCTTTTTTACTCCCAAGATGTTGAAAACCTTTATATCCCTTTTGAGCCCCTTCAAGGCCTGGGGGCCAAGCTCCACCGCTTCAAGCCTCTCCCTCGCCTTCATATAGGTGGTTTCGCTCACAAGTATCTGCCCCTTTTCGGTTATCGACTCCAGACGCTGGGCGACATTTACGGTGTCCCCGATGACGGTGTACTCCATTTTCCTTTCGGAGCCGATAATCCCCGCCACGGCCTCGCCGGTGTTTATCCCGATCCCCATGTATAGGGGATGTTTCCCCTGACGTTCGCGCCTCTCGTTCAGCTTACCAAGAGCGCCCTGCATCTCCAGAGCGGTCATAACGGCCCTCAAGGGCGGGTGCTTCTGCTCCAGGGGGGCGTTCCAGAATGCCATGACGGCGTCCCCTATGAACTTGTCGAGAACCCCCTCGTATTTGAAGATGATGTCTATCATAACGGAGAAATAGTCGTTAAGGGTGGAGACCAGCTCCACCGGCGGCGTCTTCTCGGCTATGGTTGTAAAGCCCTTTATGTCGGCAAAGAGGACGGTTATCACCCTCTTTTCCCCGGTAAGGACTATTTTGTTCTTCTGGGAGAGGAGCTGGTCCGCTATCTCTCTAGTCACGTACCTCTTGAAGGTGTCCTTGATGAACTCCCTCTCCTTCAACCCCTCGGTCATTTTATTGAAGCTCTCCGCCAAGAAACCGATCTCGTCTTTGGTGATTGCCGGAACCCTCACCGCAAAGTCGCCCCCCGCCACCATCTCCATGCCGGATACAAGGGAGTCTATCGGACGGGTGAGCCTGTTTGAGAAGTAAAACGACAAGGTCACAGCAAAAACGATCAAGAGAAACGTAACCGCAAGGGACTTTCCCGCCATCTCCCAGATTCCCTTTTGAAGGTTCTTCAGATAATAACCCAAATATATCGAATATTTCAAGTCCCCCGTGTTTTTATCCATGACCGATGCCTCGACCTTTTTCAATCCCTTCACCTCGAGGTTTTTTAGCCCTGTAAGGCCTTCGTAAGCCTCGGAGCCTGCCCCCTCAAGTCCCGCCCTCGGATTCACGGAAGAGACGATATCTTCGCCGTCGCCGTTCTCGATGACGATGTAAATAAGGTCGAGATTGTAATTTACCGTCTCGTACTTTACGGAGTAGAGGGATCTCACCCACCGATTGAAGTCATCCGTCGGCATTTTACCCATTGTCAGCTTGATCACCGTTACGATCCCGGCTATCCTGAGGTCGGCGTCCCTCTTCTTTGCGGCCACCTCCCGGTTAACCGTAATAGCCGTCACAAGCCCCATCACGACAAATATGACCAGTGACATCGTAAGGGCCATCTTGTACTTTAGCTTCATTCCCTTCCCGTATGCAGGGGGCACAAATCCCCTCCCCCTTACATTGACGCCCTTGACCCCCTTACTCCCATCCATTATCGGTTCCTCTCATCTGTCTCCTCCCCCCCGTATCCTCACAAACCTATCGCCGTTTAAAAAAAATCAAACGCCCTTCAGCTCCCTCTTTTTCACGCCTTTTTTGTTCCGGCCCTTCGATATCGGGAGCCTTATCTCAAAAGAGGTCTCTCCCGGCTTCGACTTTACGTTGTAGGCCGCCCCGTAGGGCTTCAACAGGAAGTCCACCGTGAAGAGTCCCAGCCCCGTCCCAGAATCCCCCCTCCCTATTTGATCCCTCTTGGTTGTAAAAAAAGGTTTGAAGATATTCGGGATGTCCCGCTCGTCTATCCCGACACCCGTGTCCTGAAACGTCACCACGATATCGTCTCTACCGACCGCGGTCTTAACGGTCAGCTTTCTCTCTTCGGCCTCCCTCATGCCGTCAACGGCGTTCAGGATAATGTTGACAAAGCTCTGGGAAAAATCGGAATGCACCCCTCTAAACGGGGGGATCTTCTCGTCTAATATCAGCTCCTTTACGATCTTGTGTTTGAAGAAGAGATCCGCCTCCAGGAATTTTATCTCTTCCGCCAATATTTGATTAATATCCAGCTCCTCCACCTCCCTCTTCCCCTCGTTTCTTACCTTTGCCATGAGGTTTCTGACCTGATCCGAGAGCTTCTTAGAGAGGTTGTACGCCTCCCTCGAGTCGGAGATGAGATTTTGTCTCCACTCGCTCAAATCGACAATCTCCTTTTTCCCCTTTTGTGTAAGCTCGCTCTCGAGGTCTTCAGAGTTTACCTTTAAAAGGCTCACCAGGGCCTGAAGGGGGTTGTTAAGATTGTGAAAGAGCCCCTCGGCCAATACCCCGATCTGGGAGTGCTTCGCCCGCTCCATGAGCTCGAGCTTGAGGTTCTCACTCTCAGTTTCGAGGGTGTGAATATCGGTAACGTCTTTTAGGTGAGCGAGAAAGAGTGGTGTTCCCTCCTTGTGTTCCCCCCGGCCCTCACTCTCCTCGCCGGAAAGCGAAAATATTGCGACCTCGAGATACTTCCTGTCTCCGTCAATCCCGACCATCTCGATTTTTATCGGCTTTCCCGAATCATCCTCCAAAACCTTGCCGTGAATCGCCCCCTTTGCATCTACCCCTTTGGGCGCAAGGGAGATAAACTCGTCGAGCTTTCTCCCCAAAAGCTCAACCGGCTCTTTTCCCACGAGACTGCCCATGCTCCGGTTTGCAAACTTTATCTCCCCGTCCTTGTCGAAGACCACCCAGCCGTCCCCGGAACCCTCCACAACCATCCTGTATTTTTCCTCCGACTCCTTCAGCTTGCGGCTCCTCTCCCTGACAAGCCTCTCGAGCTCCTTGTTGTAGCTCTCGATGAAATCCCTCGAATCGCTCAGCTCCCTGGCCATGCGGTTGAAGGAGTCGGTAAGGACGCCGATCTCGTCTGAAGAAGTCGGCACTATCTCCTCTGAAAACTCCCCCTTTGCGATCAGCTCCGTCGCCCGGGTGAGCTTTTTTATCGGGCGGGATATTGCGTCCGACAATATGAATGACACGATCGAGGTTGCGATAAGGATGACAATCACCGCATATGGGAGGCCTTTTCGTATCTTGTCTGCGATCAGAAAGGCCTCGTCCTCTTCGAGGAAGACCACCACCCGAAGCCCCTCCGGGCCTATATCCTTGAGGCCGGAAACAAGTGTCCCGAAAACGATATACTTTACTGCGTTGTCGTCAGTATAATGAACTATACCCTTTCCCACCGTGGTGATCCTGTTGATGTTCTCGTCGGTAAACTTCGTAAACATCATATCGGTTCCCACCCCGGCAATTCTCCTGCCCTCACTGTCGATGACGACGGCGCGGCCCGTTTTTCCTATTCGGGTTAGATTTGTCACGTCCCACAAACCCTCCAGATTGAAGACGCCCACAAGGACGGATGTTTCCCTCTCTCCCCGTTCGGAAACCGGCACAGGCGGCAAAATCGGCACAGACACTATAAAGGCGGGGGTCGAGAGCTTGGAGGAGACGAAAGGCCCTGTTATCCTTGGAGAGTCCCGCAGGAGGGCCTTTGCCTCCACCCTGTCTGCAGGAAAACCGTGAATGCCTCCCCTGGCCGTAACCTCCCCTCCACTTAAAATAAAGAGGTCCATTATATCGGGGGAGAAGCTCTCCATTTTCTTCAACTCCAACCCCTTCTCCTCCGCCGTCTTGTTATCGTCAGCTATAACCGGATTTCTGGCAAGGAGCTTCATCGTCTTGTAGGAGCCGTTGATCAGTCTCGTGATGTTGCCGCTCAATCCCGTCCCGACCTCGACAAGCCGGTTTTCCGCCTCGATGGCCACGACTCGATTGATCTCGTAGTAGGTGTAAAAGGAGATAAAGATGATCGGAATGAGCCCGACGTAGGTGAAAAGGAGAAAAAGCTTTAAAGAGATCCTTACCTTTCGCCTTTTTTTATCCATCACTCAGGCCGGATACGGTTTTTGAAGGGGGGCCCAAAACAAATGACAAGGCGTCTTGACGGCCCCGGCATAAAAAATGAAAACGATGTATATGGTTTTGACTCGAAATCAAGATGATCGGTTAAAACGGATTCCGCTGATATAAACTCCTCACATTAAATAAACTTTAAAAATCCATTCTAACTATTTCAAAAGCGCAACCAGAAGCGCCGCCCCCCCGAGGAGAAAAGCGACCACCAGTCCGGTAATCAATATCCAAACCCTGTTGAAGACGGTAAAGAGGCGCCGGTTCTGCTCGTGTATCTCGTTTTGGAGCATGGCAACGAGGCCCATCTGGTGATCCGCGGCAGTTGAAACGTCCGACTCGATCCTTTTTACCTTCAATGCCAGAATATCCTCCAGCCTCCTTGTCTCCGCGGAGCTTTTTTCTGCGAGGTGCTTCAGCTTGGTCTCAAACCTCCTGTTGTCCTGTTCCCTGATTACATCCATCCACTCCCTCAAAAAATACTTCATATTATCGTCCCCCATGACTCTCCCCCTTCTTTCCCCCTCAGAGGCTCCCCCGGAAATTTCACTCCCCTTATTGCTTACTCCCGTTTCTCTTTCGACCTCACCCCTTCTATCCAAGACCTTACCCTTGGGCCGTACCTTGATTATCCTGGCGATCTCATCGGCGTGCCTCTCATACCGATCGAGAAACTCGTCGGTGACCTCCATGAGCTGGTTGTGATCGAGGCTCTTCAGATAATCCTCGACCACCTCATAAAGGGTCGCTATATTCTCGTCCTTGGCATTATCGTCTAAAATATCGTCTCCGCCGACCCTGTCCCGCCCCCCCTTGTCCCTCCCCTCCCTTATCTGTTTTATCCATTTTTTCATAACGTCTACCTTTTAAGCGGCCTCGCCGCCCCGGCAACAGGTCTCAAAACAATTTCTCATTGACACATAGGCTATCATCTCCACGATTTTTGGTCAAGAAATAATATTGATTGGCAAAGGGTCAAATTCCATTGAAAATCCGGCGATATTGACTTTTTATACGTCAGGTGTTATATAGAATTGGACTTAAACAGATGAAAGGTAGAAAGTATGAAACCCCCGAGGAAGCTTACAGTGACTCCCCTTATCGTGGTCTTCTGGGACGAGCCGATGTGGCGGGGCAAGAGAAAGGTTTTCACCGACAGGGTCGACGACCTCGAGGCCGCCTTCGGCGATTTTACCCCCTGCTCGATGACGATCTACGCCGGGCCCGACTACCACATGAGCGAGGACAAGACCTCTCCCGCCTACTGGCAGGCCAGGTTCTTCACCGAAAAGGGTTGCAAGTACAGGGGGATCAGGGTTCCGGACGAGGATGGAAGAGAGGGAGCCGAGGTGGTGCTTCCTCCCCTCGGGCCGGGCTTCTATCAGGACTGCATGTTTCCTGAGGGGCTGAACTGGACCGAAGAGATCGACGGGAGGATGGTCTTCACCAAGATAAAGTCGATTAGGTTCGTCGAGCACAAGTTCACCATATTCAACGACTACCTCCCACCCCAGCTCAAGGAAAAGACTAAAAGGTAAATCCAAATTTCTAAATATTCGCCGAATCGGCCAGGTTGGATATAATGGATCATCTCACCATATCATTTCTCCTCACCCGTCGCTGCAACGCCCGGTGCAGGCACTGCGGCGCATGGCCCGCCTCAAAAAGGTCGGGGGCAAAACCGGAGGCCGACTCCGACTTTGACACCTCCGACATCAGCGACTTCATAGACCAGATCGCCGAGACGCCGAAGATCGAGGCGGTGGGGCTCACCGGCGGGGAGGCCTTCATCGTAAGGGATCTCCTCTATTGCGCGGTCAAGAGATTGAGAGATAAAAGTATCCCCTACACGATCGTGACGAACGCCTTCTGGGCGAAGAGTCTTGATGCGGCAAGGGAAGTCCTTTCCGACTTCAGAGACACAATAGGCATAGGGCTCTCCGCGGACACCTTTCACAACGAGTTCATCCCGATAAAAAACGTGGTCAACGCCGCAAGGGCGGCCGAATCCCTGAAGATCCCCTACATCGTCAGGGCGACTATGAAGGCGGACGACACGGAAGAAGGATTGAAAACCTGGTTTGAGGAGGAGGGGCTTCCGAACCTCGACATCGTTCAGTTCGCGCCGGTGATGTACATCGGGGAGGCGACGGAGAAGATGGCGCCGGAGGAGTTTCCAGATCAAAACCCGATTGCCCCCTGCCTCTCCTTAAGGACGCCCTTCATCGTCCCTGGGGGGGACGTGTACGCCTGCTGCGGGGAGGCGGCAAACATCGAGGGGGAGCACCCCCTTCACATCGGCAACATGAGGGAGACACACCTGAAGGATATTATCAAGAGATACGACTCCGATCCCTTCCTCAAGGCCATTTACACAATCGGCCCCAGGGCGATGTTCGACCTCCTGGATGAAAGGCCCGAGACTTTAAGGGACGAGCTCCTCCTTCGCTCCCCCTGCGGGACGTGCAGGCTCCTGTTCGAGGATATGGACAGGACGGAGAGATTATCCGAAATATTAGGAGAAGAGACTTCCTCTTAAATCTGCGAAGGGGATAAACTGTTTTAAAAGGTGTATTATTCAAGCTACCACACCGTCTGACCATTGAATTCTTGAAAGGACGGTCGGCCCCGAATTATTCACGAAGCCGTGAAGATGAGCGGTTAAATTTCAAGTTTAATCCTCCTCCCGATATTTCACTACACCTCCTATATCACCCAGATCGTCGAGAAGCTCCGCCACGCTCTTTTTCAACACGGGATGAACCGCGTCCGGGGCGATCTCCGCCAAAGGAACGAGGACGAACCCCCTCTTCGTCATCTCAGGATGGGGGATTTTTAGCTCCATATCATCGACTACGGTCTCTACGGCCCGATCGCCGAAGAGGAGGATGTCGATATCGATGATCCTCGGCCCCCACCTGACCGTATCGGCCCTCCCCATCCTCCCCTCTACTCCCTTAAGCCTCACCAGCAGCTCCTCCGGGGAGAGGGTCGTCTCTATCTCTAAAACGCCGTTCAGGAACTTCGGCTGATCGGTGACGCCCACCGGCTCCGTCTCGTAGATGGCAGACGAGGATATTACGTCGACGCCCTCTATCCCGGAGATCAGCGTCTCGGCCGTCTCGAGGTTTTTTTCCCTGTCCCCGATATTCGACCCGAGCCCCAAAAATGCGGTATTCTTTCTCATGGCCCTTTTATAGCACGTCGGTGAAATCCACCGCAATACTAATCTCTGTAATCTCTCCAATCTCCTCAATCCCCTCAATCTCTTCCATCTCTTTATTTTACTTGAAAAAAAGTTTATTTATGCTATAAAATAGTATCGTCTTTATAACAATGAGCCTTCGGGAGGATAGAAAAACCATTATTTCCAATTTTTTCGGATTCTTACCATTATGACTGAAAAAGCAGCGAAAAAAGAAGAGGACGCTTCGGCCTTAAAAGAGAAACTCTCCTCACTTCCGGCGGTGGACAAACTCCTTCTCCACCCGAAGGTGGAAGACCTTGCCGACAAGTACTCCAAGAAGGCGGTGAAGAGGGCCGTTCGGGAGGCGATCTCCATCACCCGGGAGAGACTCCTCTCCGACGATGAGGAAGTCGAGATATCCGAGCCGTCCATGATCTCCCTCATCGAGGACTGGCTTCTGGTATCCCACAAGACGGCCTTGAGACCGGTCATAAACGCCACAGGGATAGTCCTCCACACGAATCTCGGGAGGGCGCCCCTCGGAAGGGATGTGCTGGAAAACGTCATAAGGATAGCGGGGGGGTATTCAAACCTCGAGTTCGATCTGGAGAAGGGCGAGAGGGGGTCCCGTTACGATCACATTGCCAAGCTGATAAACGAGATCACGACGGCCGAGTCGTCCATCATCGTAAACAACAACGCCGCGGCCGTCCTCCTCGTCGCGAACACCCTTGCGAACGGGAAGGAGGTAATCGTCTCCCGCGGCGAGCTTGTGGAGATCGGGGGCGCCTTTCGGATCCCGGATGTAATAGAAAAAAGCGGCGCAATGCTGAAAGAGGTGGGAACGACAAACAGGACGAGACTCTCCGACTACGAGTCCGCCATCGGGCCGGAGACCGGAATGATATTGAAGGTGCACACTTCAAACTATAAAATAGTCGGTTTCACGGAAGATGTCCCCGCATCAGACCTTGTAAAGCTCGCCAATAAACAGAAGATCCCCGTGATGGAAGACCTGGGGAGCGGGTGTCTGGTAGACCTGTCCCGGTTCGGGCTCCCGAGGGAGCCTACGGTTATTGAAACGGTTAAGTCGGGCGTGGATGTGGTGACGTTTTCCGGGGACAAGCTCTTGGGCGGCGGGCAGGCCGGCTTCATCCTGGGCAAAGAGGACACTATTAAAAAGGTGAGACAAAACCCCCTCAATCGCGCTCTGAGGATCGACAAGTTCACCCTGGCGGCGGCGGAGGCCACGCTTTTAATGTACAGGGACGTCGAGGTTGCCTTGAAGAAAATACCCGCCCTCTCGATGATTACAATGCCGTACGACAAGACCCAGATGAGGGTGAAAAGGATAGTAAGGAAGATAAACAGCGTGCCGCACCCCGGGTTCGACGTGGTGAGCGCGGACGATTTTTCTCAGCCGGGGGGCGGGTCTTTTCCCACGGCGGACATCCCCACCAGGGTAGTCTTGATATTCCCCATCGAGATCGGCCCGGAAAAGCTGGAGGAGAGGATGAGGGCGCAGGACCCGCCGATAATCGCCCGAATCGCCCAGGAGAGGGTGATCATCGACCCGAGGACGATAACCGAGAGCGATATCCCGAACCTGACCGATGGGATTCTCAAGGCAATGGAGGCGATCTGAATCGGCAGGGGTTGTCTTCTCCCTTGGATTTGCCGCAGGGCCTGTTTAGATATTTTTAACATGATATTAGTTTCAAAGGTAAAATCAAAAGTGCCAATCTAAATATCTCTATTGTTTTTGATTTTAGGAGGAAACCGATGTCTGAAGAAGTAAAGGTGGGTGAAATAGTCAAATTCTTCGCCAAGCCGAGCGTTGCCGCCATCAAGGTAACCGAAGGTATTAAGGTTGGGGATGAGCTTCATTACAGGGGCGCCACCACCGACTTCACAGAGGTGGTTGAGTCGATGGAGGTGGACAACAAAAAGGTTGCGGAAGCCGCCACAGGCTCGCTCGTTGGCATCAAGGTAGGCGAGAGGGTAAGGCCGGGAGATACGGTACTTAAGACGTCCTAAAGCTTTATGCTTATAGAAATCAAAGATCTGTACCAGCACTTCAATCGGGGGACGCCCATTGAAAAGGAGGTCCTTTCCGGGGTGAGTCTCAATATCGAGGCGGGTGAGTTTATCGCCTTGATCGGGGAGACCGGCTCCGGGAAGACGACCCTGGCGCTTCACCTGAACGGTATTCTTACCCCGACTAAGGGGAGCGTCCGTGTTGGGAACTTCGTTGTCGGGCCGGACACGAAAAAGACGGGGGCCTTAACAGAGATGGTCGGGCTGGTATTTCAGTATCCCGAGCACCAACTATTTGAGGAGACGGTTCAAAAGGAGCTGAAGTTCGGCCTGAGACACAAAAAGGAGAAGCCCGACGAAGAGGAGATCGAGAAGATGGTGAGGAGGGCCGCCGATCTTGTCAATCTCGATTATGACGCCCTAAAGGATCGCTCCCCCTTCACGCTTTCCAGCGGTGAGCAAAGAAAGGTTGCCATCGCATCGATACTGGCAGTCGATCCCGAAATCCTTATATTCGACGAGCCCACCCAGGGACTCGACGCAGAGTCGAGGACGGATACTATTGGAAACATAAAGGAGCTCAACAGAAAGGGTAAAACGGTAATAGTGATCTCCCACGTAATAGAGGAGATTATAAACGCTGCCGGCCGGATAATCATCCTGAGCGGCGGAAAGATCACGGCGGATTGTCCGTCCTCGGAGCTCTTTTCCGACAAAAGGGCCGAAGAACAGCTTGGGAGCTTTATGCCGGAGGTAACGGAGCTTTTGGTCCGCCTCAAGGAGAGGGGATGGGACGTCAGCACCGATACCTTCAAGGCCGAGGACGCCTTAAGGGAGATCCTGTCCGTTTTAAAAAGGACAACAAGTACCATAAAAAAAAATAGTGCCACAGATTCGGGGAGGTTATAATGAAATCAATAAAAAGAGGATTTATTCTTCCGGTTCTGCTTTTAGTGCCCATTGTCATCGTATCCTGCGGGGGAGAGAAAAAGGTATCCCCGACGGGGGATACGACAGATAAGGTGAAAAAGGGGGGGGTGTTCGCCGACATCGTCGCCGCACTCTCCGAAGATGCTTCAAAGCCTCCAGATCTCGCCTTCGAGAAGGGGGAGATGACAAAAAAGGAGTGGAAGCTCTTCATCCGGGCGCGAAACCGCCTATACGTCCCAATCGAGACTTACGACTACTACTACTCCGAGGATGAATCCGGTGAAGAATCGGAGGGGGAGGAAAAAGTCGACTCCCTTGACGACATACTGAAAACGGAGAGGGAGCAGTATCTGACGCTTCGGCAATCTCTGGGAGATACGCCAAAATCCTACGATGAAGTCAAAAAGGACGTCGACCAAAAACTGAACGATTTTTTTGACGACCTGACAGAGCTCATGGAGACGGTCCCTGCGGCGGAAAGGGAAAAAGTCCTGGAAATAGTCTGCCTCAGATTCAGCAACACCCTTCTCAAGCAGGGAGTACTGCCGGAGTCGTTTACGGCCGAGTCCCACTAAAAACAGCCAAAATAACGAAGGAGGATCGTTATGAAAACGAAATCGCGTCGTAAGTCGTCAAGGGAGATCCTGTGTTCAATCACGGTTTCCATCGCGATTTTTATTCTCTGCATGCTCTTGACGGCCCCCTTGGCAGCGGGCAACGAAACGGGGGGTCTTATCGATAAAGTCTCCGGTAAAGCGGAGACGATTATATATTTTAAGGATATAAAAAAGGGCTTAAGGCCGTTTCTTAGGAGCGGCTTCTACAGAGAGGCCGAAGACCTGTCCATCTTTAAGGGGCCGATAAGGACGGACGTCTCGGCTCCGGCGATCTCCACTTTGGGGGATGTGGAGAAATCCCTCGGTCTTTCGATAACCCCGGGAAGGATTATTCTTCTGATGGGAAAGGACGCCGCAATATATAAAACCCGGACGGGCGGCGGCAAGGCATCGGTCGCGGTCCTTGAGGTCGGCTGGCTTAAGAGGTTTCTTATCAAGATCGTATCCAGCCTCAAAGGCTCCATATCGAGAGAAAACATCGACGGCATTTCAGCCTTCTCGACAAACGCGGGAAACAAAAAGGTCTATTACGCCTTGACGGCGAGCCACGTTATATTTTCCGACTCCTCACTGGCACTCAAGTCTCAATATGACACCCTTGCCGGCGGCGGAGACACCATCGTAAACAATCCTGACTTCAAGAGGGGAATCTCCGCAGTACCCGCCGGATACCACGTTTTGATCTATCACAAGATAACGAAGCCCGAACCCTACGAGACGAAGCTCATAAAAAGGGGAGAGAGGCTGTTAGGTGAGGTTGACACCATCTTCACATCGATAACATTTACCAAAAGCGGCGCCGACGTGAGTCTTTACGCGCCCCTGAAGTCGGATGAGACCGAAAAGATCATCGCGGGTCTTGGAGATGTAGGCAAAAAACCGGCGCCGGAGATAGAAAATCTCCCGTCCGAGGCCGCGGGATTTGTCGCCTTTAACTCCTACGATCCGACCATCCTTTACGCAAATTTTGTCAAGAACTGGTTTTCCGGCGTCTTCGAGCAGGTAAACTACATATCGATCCTCCAGAAGTGGAAGACCGAGGCGGGCTTTGACCTCGAGGGGGGGATCTTAAGCAACATCACGGGTGGAACCCTCCTGGCGGTGACCGGAATCGGCTACGAGGGGAGAGAGCCTTACGTAAAGGTGTTCTCCTGCCTCGGTATAAGGGAGGGCGGAGAGGAAGCGGTCTCCGAGAACCTCTCCAACATCTTCGACTACGCCTTCTGGGACGACGGCCCAAGCTATTTTGAGTACAACAGGGCAAGGCTCTACTACATGGGCGAGCTGAGGGAGGAGGAGGTGGACTGGAGCGGCAGCAAATATATCAAGACCAGCGTGGCGAACCCGGGCTTCGGGATAAATCAAAACAGGCTCTATTTCTACAGGGACATATCTACGATAGAGCGGTTGCTTAACGCCCCCGTACTCAATAAGATAAACGAGGCGGGCGGTAAAAAGCTTTTTGACGAAGACTTTCTCGTAAAAAGCGGCGCCTACCTCGACGCCCAGAAGGATCTCCCCTTAGGAAACTATGATCTCTATCTCTACCTGTCGGGCGAAAACCTCACCAATACCGTCGAGAAGTATATAATCAACCTGAACGCCCACTACCGCTACTTCCTTTACGAGGATGCGGAAAAGAGGCTCATCCCCTTGCTTGAGCTTACGAGGGAATCCTTCGTCTCGTTCTACGGCGGCATAAACTTCGGACAAGACGCGATTGAAGGCAAGTTCAGGCTCGTTGCGAAAGACCTCAACTGAAATCCGCCGTGGAGGGGAAGGTGAGGGAAAAAAGGCCGGGCAAATGCTATTTTCGGGGGAGGTTATTTCTCTGTCTCCTGGCCCTCCTTTTTGCCTCCTGCTACGGGGACCCGGAAAAGCTTGATATAAAAGCCTCAAAAGAGGAGATTCACGCCAACGGGGAGGAGACGATTACCGTAATAATAAGGGTTGTGGACGCAAAAGGTAGGACCGTAAAGAACGCGGAATTTCCGGTCGAAGTCTCGGTTTCAGGCGCCGACGTAGTAACGATAGGTCAAACACCCGTCATGCTCGAGGAGGGGACAAAGGATTTGACCCTCATCTCCACCTTCGAGTCAGGAAGCGTGAAAGTCACGGCGGCGGCCAATGGTATCAACGGGGGAGAGGCGAATTTTATCGTCGTACCCGATTACCGCGACGGGGACGGGGACGGCTTTCCGGACGTGGTGGAGCTCTTCGGAGACACGGATCGTCTCAACTTCAGGCGGTGGCTCTGCGCCGTTGCTGAATCTCAGCTCTACGAGAAGAACCGCCGCTGGGCCGACGTAAACAACGACTGCGCCGGGCTCATACGCTTCGCCTACTCGGAAGCGCTTAAACTTCACGACACCCGCTTCTTCTCCGTCTACAGCGCCCTCGTAAATCCCGCCAATCCGGACATAAAGAAGTACAACTACCCGAACGTGCCCCTCCTTGGGGAAAAAATCTTCAGGACGGGGGACGGCCCATTTTTCATAACCGATATCGAAGAGGGTGCGGAAAAGTTCTCCCCGTCGGCAACGGCGGGGCACTTACTTCTCTACAACGTAATCCCCCTGGGTAAGGGGGGCGAGGGTATTCTCCCCGGTGATCTCATCTTCTACTTCAACCCGGACAATCAGAAAATGCCCTACCACGCGATGATTTTTCTCGGGGAGTGGGGAACCGAAGAAGATGGCGATGATCTCACAGCCGAAGGCAAAAAGAAAATCACGGACGACTGGGTGGTCTACCACACCGGGCCGAGACATACAGACCGGGGCGAGGTGAGGAAAGTGAGGCTCTCCACCCTGATGCAGCACCCCGAGATGCGCTGGCGCCCTGTAACGGAAAACGAGAACTTCCTGGGGTTTTTCAGGTTTAAAATATTGGATTAATCATGCGACATTTATTGTGATTTAGTCATTATTATCTTGACATATGAATATACTATATATTAATATGTCAAAAATTATGTTTCTTTGTGCCCCATAATTGTCTTCATTCACGTATTTTACAGGTTGATGCTCCACACTTTTTCTCATCTTGAGCCTGAACCATAAATTAGTCTACCAATTTACAATAGATCAAAACCGGTTCGGATCGAAAATTCCCGCAGTACAGGTATGTTTTAAGATTGTTTTTCAAGCAAAATGAACTATAGCATATAGTTCTTTTTGCTATGCTAAATATATGGTTATACCGTTAAACGGCCCGGCGGATGGTGTTACGTAACGGCAAAAAAACTTTCTGTCTCTCCTCTTAATATCTTCGATGACAACCGGCTTACAGTGGACCTAAACAGGTCGACGAAAAAGAGGGCGAAATATCCACGATGACACGACGGATTTACGATTGGCTAAGAATAACCTAAAACCGATCTCACTGGTCTGGCTTGCTCCGAAATGTTGAAACGCTCCCGTCCGGATAAAGGGCACCAAGGGTTTTTAATGAAAGGAAAGACTATAACCTTCTTAAGTCTTTGGGAATCTCGATTCACCAAATAAACAGAAGGAGGAAAAAAATGGCCAAACAAGAGAAAAGGCCGATGGAAAAGTTTCGGAAAAACGTCGCTATATCGATCGACGGCGGCGGGATCAAGGGTGTGGCGGCCGCAAGGGCGTTGATCGACCTCGAGGCTGAGCTTTTGAAGAATAATAAATCCTTTGTCGATACCTTTCATCTCGTGGCGGGAACCTCTACAGGGGCGATAATCGCCGCGTGTATTGCCTCCGGGGTAAAGGCCGAAAAGATATTTGACCTCTATACAAGTCTGGGCGTTTCGGTGTTCAAGAAAAGCCCCCTTCGACCGTGGCCGTTTTGCAGTCACCGCTATACCAATAAGGTACTTGAGGAGGAATTGAAAAGGCTCATCGGCGACAGAAAGATGAAGGATTTTTGTCAAGGAGAGCGGCCAATAGACCTCGTCATCACAACCATCGACATCTTTGAAAACCGCACCAGATTCATCAAGCCGTGGAACAAGCCGACCAAAGAAGAATTGAAGATCGCCAAAAAAGAGAGTAAAGAGGAGGTCGATTTTACCGAGTGGACCGTTGTCAAAGCGGTGCTTGCGTCCAGCGCGGTGCCCTCATTATTTTTCCCCGTGGACGGCCACTACGCGGACGGGGGATTCGGGGCATACGGAAATCCCTGTTACTATGCGGCCTTCGAGCTTGCATACTGCCTCGGCTGGAATGCGAAGGACACCACCCTCATAAGCATAGGAACGGGTAAAGAAAAGCCGATAGAAGATATACCCAAAACCGCCTTCGGCTGGATCATGCCCATCATCGACTCCTTTCGCCAGTCCTCCAACGACCAGCAGGTTTTTCTTGTACAGAACTTCTTCAAGGAGCTTGATTTCCGCCGCTTTCAGGTCGACATAGAAGAGTATATAAAGCTGGACGACGCCTCCCCTAAAAACATCGAGCTCCTTGAAAAGTACGGGGAGGAGCTGGGGAAGAAGATCAAGGAAAATGATTGGGAGGAAAAAGAGCCTATTCAACACCCCGGCGGGAAATGCTTAAAGCTGAAATGATATATCCTGGTCTTAGAGGTAAAAAAACGCGGGCTTAAACGGTCTCTTAATTCATCGGTGAACCTTGAGGCTCGATCATTTTTTATAAAAGATGACCTTCAATACTTTTACGTAACAGGAGGCCTTTTCTCCAACCTTTGGGGAATTTGGTCTGGCTGATTTTTTAATAATCAATATTTAACAGGAGGGCAAGATGCAAAAGGACTTTCACTATTACTGTATCGGAGTCCTGGCAAAGGCCGCAGGCTTCAGCTCGAAAGACGCCCTCACAATAGCCTACGCGTCACAATACGTCGACGATGCGACGGAAGGAACCCAGATACCTGTAAACGCCCCAAACAATATTAGAATAGACCCTGTGCGCACGGCACACAAAGGTTTAATGTGGTTGCTGGGAGCAAAGTGGTCTGAACAAAAAAAAGTATACATTCCTTTTCACTTTATTCCACCTTTGTTTTACGAGCCGCCGGGATGGGGATTTGGATTTATAACAAAACCGGGGTCGGATTTCGCCAAAATGCTTTTAAAAGAAGCCTGCAAGGGGAAAAAGGAGTGTAAATGCTGGGAGCCCATGATAAGGGATTTTAAGCTGTTTCGCCTCTGCCGCATAGGAATAGCCCTGCACACTTATGCGGACACATGGGCGCACCAAGATTTCTCCGGAAGGAACGATACTGAAAACGAGGTGAAAGGCATTTACATATACAAGAAAAATAAAGATAAGCCCAGTTTCCAAATAAATCTGCGCAAAGCGTTGCCCTGTACCGGTCATGCGGAAGCCGGGAAACTGCCGGACAGGGCATTTTTAAAGTGGGGTTACCATAGTATATCACACGTCGATAATTCCCCTCGCTTAAACGCGGAAGTATTCACGGAAGCTGCAGAATCGATCCACCGTGAATTGTCAAAGGTCGAAAAGCCAAAACCGGAATCTCCCAATATCCCCTGGGAAAAGATCAAAGAGAAAATATTTGAACAATTTCAGTACGAGGGAAAAGACGTTGACGATCGCTGTGATAAATGGAGAGAATTTTTCATAAATATGTTTGACGATCTGGATGATCACAATAAGTTTAAATATAATGAGGAGGATTGGAGGAAAACCGCATTAGACACACCAAAGGAGGAAGATTACAATTGGGAAGACTTTTCCAAGACCGACAGAAGATGGAATAGATTCACCTTGAAAAAGGAATACTTCTTATCACCGTTTTACCATTTCCACAGGGCCGCACTGCTGCAGCGACACTTCGTGCTCGAAAGGCTGCCGTGACGAAATAGAAATTTCTGAAACCGAAGAGCGGTTGAAAAACATCAAATCTTCAGCCTATTGATATTTTTGATAATCATCATTGAAAGATACTATTTTGTTGTAAGACCACACGACAGTTCTTGTTACATGCGAAAGACAGGGCACACTTTAAACAAGTCACTTGAGGCACACCACTGTTCTTCAAAAAGGCGGGCTTTCAATACTGTTTATAAAGGAGAAAATCATGGATCCATTCAAAAAAAACGTCGCAATATCAATTGACGGAGGCGGGATAAGGGGCATCATTGCCACCAAGGCGCTATGGATGCTGGAGGATTATCTAAAAAAAACTGGATACATAAAGAATACCCTCAACGAAAAGGTACATCTGTTCGCGGGCACATCCACCGGCGCAATAATCGCCGCCGCATTGGCCGCAGGAATTCCAGCCAGAGATCTCACCAGATTTTACAGAAATCTAGGAAGGGATGTCTTTAAAAAATTCTTCCCAGGCAGCGCCTTTCTAAGAATGGTCGTTACTGGGGAGCACTACTCTAACAAGAAGCTGGAATCTCTTCTGAATACTATTTTAAGTAAGAAGATCGGTCATGGAACAAATATGAATTATTTCTTCTCTTTAAATCCCCCAATAGACGTTGTCTTCACTACCTTTGATATTACATCAAACAGAACACGCTATATAAAACCGTGGAATGCGCCGGAAATGAAACCAGATACAGATGAGAATTTTACGCCAGATGAGAATTTTACAGAGTGGCCCGTGGTTAAGGCGGTTCTGGCGTCGAGCGCCGCTCCTACATATTTCCCTTTCATCGAGGGCGAGCACGGGCTATATATGGACGGCGGTGTGGGATCATACAATAATCCCTGTTTTCTCGCCGCATACGAGATATACGTGTATCTACAGTGTATTTGGGGATGGAAACCCGAAAAGACGACGCTTATCAGCCTGGGTACTGGAGATGAACCACCAATTTTTACTAAAAAAAGTAAAAACAAGAAGTTACTATTTAAAATGTTTGATTTGGTTTTTGGCGCCTTCATGCAGTCGGCGGCCAAACAACAGGTTTTTTTAGTAAATTCCTTCTTCGAAGCTCTCGATTTCCGCAGGTTCCAGGTTAATTTGAAAAAGAAAGTCGACTTGGATGATGCAAGCGAAATTGATGATCTCGAGAAATATGGGGAAGAGATGGGAGAAAAGATATTAGGAAATAAACCAGAGGAGATAGGAAGGATTTATGAGGGATTTGAAGTCAGCTTCAAGTGCCCCATAGTAACTTCCCGCAAGAGAATACCGAAGCGTAAATAAATATTTCCACTATATAATATAGAGAATATCCGGTTTAGAAAATAAAGTCAGGGAAAAAAAGAGGGACAAAGCGCCAGAATAGTCTCTTAACGCTTAAGATTTAGGCTTTGTTTAGGGACCTTTGAAGCCACGTAATAGTCTATTACGCCTTTCGAGTGCGTTTGAATGGGGGTGACTTTTTCATCTTTGCTTCCCCATAAAGATATTTATCGACGGTCAACCAACGGCCTCTTCCATCCGGCTTGATCGAGAAAAAGGTCTGTTAAAAGGCTTGCTTTTCGGGTGGGAATAGAGTAAAATAATAAAAATGAAATTTGCGACACTTCTTTTTAGTTGTTCAGAATTTTATTTGTGAAATAAGACACGACCGTTGGATCGACAGCTGATATTTACAGTTAAATAGTTAAAGAAGATATGCCTAGCACACAACTCCTTAAGGAATACGACAAGACCCCGGATTTAGACCTCCCTCCGATAAAGACCTTTGAAGAATTCAACTTGAAAGATTCTATAGCCTTGGGCATCAAAGATATGGGATTTTTGCAACCGACGAATATCCAATCGATGGCCCTCCCATACACCCTGGGGGGGCTCGACCTTATCGGTCAGGCCCAGACAGGAACGGGCAAGACCGCCGCCTTTCTTATAACAATATTCGAGAAGCTCCTCAAGACCGGGGAAAAATCATCATCTCTTCCGAGGGCCTTGATAATCGCCCCCACGCGGGAGCTGGCCGTTCAGATAGAAAAAGAGGCCCGCTCATTAGGCACCCATACCGATCTTACCTTTGTGGCGGTCTTCGGCGGAGTGGACTATAAAAAGCAGGCCGAGTGCCTCAAGAAAGGCGTCGACATCGTAGTCGGGACGCCGGGTCGCCTCATCGATTACATGAAGCAGGACATCCTGAAGACGAAAGGGATCGAGATTCTCGTCATTGACGAGGCGGACCGCCTCCTCGACATGGGCTTTATCAGGGACTTACGCTTTATGTTGAAAAGGCTGCCCAAGTACTCAAACAGACAGACGATGCTATTTTCCGCCACGATAAACTTCAGGGTTATCGAGGCGACATACGAATATATGAAAATCCCCGTTGAGGTATCGGCCACCCCTGAGAGCATTACGGTGGACGAGGTCAGCCAGACGCTCTATCACGTCGAGAAGAGGAAGAAGTTTCGTCTTCTCTTAGGACTTGTCCAAAGGTCCGATGCCGAAAGGCTCCTTATCTTTTCCAACACAAAAAGCGGGGTCATGATGATAGAGGAGCGGCTGACCGAAAACGGAATAAAGGCGTTTGCCCTGACCGGCGATATACCCCAGAGGAAGAGGCTTAAGATCATCGAACGCTTCATGGGGGGGGAGATAAAGATAGTCATCGCCACCGACGTCGCATCCCGGGGGCTTCACATCGAGGACGTCGGTTACGTCATCAACTACGACCTGCCCCAGAATCCCGAGGACTACGTCCACAGGATAGGAAGGACCGCAAGGGCGGGAAAGAGGGGCACGGCCATATCTCTGGCCTCGGAGGACGACGTCTACTACCTGGAGCCTATCGAGAAGCTCATCGACGGAAAGCTCCCATTTGTGGTCGCGGACGACGATGACTTCGGCAGAGAGGTTGACGGGCCGTTAAGAAAAAGGCGTCCGCCAGACGCAAAGAAGAGAGGGGAAAAAAGAAAAAGCGGCAGAAAGAGGAGAGGTTAGTTGATCATCGACGCCCAAAAAGCTCCTCCGGTCAAGGCCGGTAGGACTTTTTTATAAGCCGACTTGAATTTATATGCGATCAAGGGGGCTCCCCAATCCGCTGAGGGGGAGAAACTTCGATCGTTTTCATAATGCCCGGTTTACGAGTCCCCCCTATTTAACAAGGCACATAAACTTCATGGCAAAAAGGAGAAGAACAGGCCGATGCCGGCCTGTAACATAGGATTTAACGGGCTATTAAAAATGAAGCCCTTAAAAATGAAGTTAAAAAGCCCCTTGATGAAAACCTTCCAAAAATTTATAGTCCCAGAGCCGATTTTACTTTAGATAATCCTTCCGGGAGCCGACAAACTCCTCACTTCTTCATTTCGATATCGTAGGCCCTGATCTTCTTGTGGAGGTGGCTCCTCTCCATCCCCAACGCTTTTGCCGTTTTCGAGATGTTGTTGTCGTTCTCCTTGAGTTTCTTCTCTATGAAAACCCTCTCGAAGTTGTCCCTCGCATCCTTTATGTTGTCGCCCGAAAAGAGGGAACCACCCGGCTCTATACCCACCCCGGCCTTGATGTAAGCCGGGATATCGTTAAGCCCGATAACGTTGTCAGGACTCATGATTATCAGCCTCTCGACGAGGTTTTTGAGCTCCCTCACGTTTCCCGGCCAGTGATAGATTCTTAGCAGTTCCATTGCCTTGTTATCGATCTTCTTTTTCTGACTCATATCATGCCTGGCAAACTCGTTTATGAAATGATCGATCAAGACCGGTATGTCCTCCAACCGCTCCCTCAAGGGAGGGACATAGAGGGGTATCACGTTCAGGCGAAAGTAGAGGTCTTCCCTGAATGTGCCCTCCTTTATCATTCTCAAGAGGTCCCTGTTCGTTGCGGCAAAGACCCTGACGTCGACGCGAATGGTCTTGTTCCCTCCGACCCTCACGAATCTCTGCTCCTGCAGAATCCTAAGAATCTTGGCCTGTGTTTTGAGGCTCATGTCGCCTATCTCATCGAGGAAGATCGTGCCCCCGTCCGCCATGTCGAACTTGCCCGATTTTTTCCCGGTGGCCCCGGTAAAGGCGCCCTTCTCGTAGCCGAAGAGCTCGCTCTCGATCAGCTCCTCGGGGATGGCGGCGCAATTCACCTCCACAAATGGCCCGTCCTTCCTCATGCTCATCGAGTAGAGTTGCCTTGCCACGAGCTCCTTTCCAGTGCCGTTCTCCCCGCTTATCAGGACGTAGCTGTCCGTGGGGGCGGCCCTCTTTATCTCGTCAGAGAGCTTTTTCATCGAGCCGCTCTCCGCGACTATGGTGGACGTCTGGTCAAATTTCTGCCTGTAAAGGGAGACCTCCTTCTCCAGGTGTCTCTCTCTCAGGGCGTGGTCAATGGTGATGACGATCTTTTCGAGGGACAGGGGCTTTTCGATGAAGTCGTATGCGCCGAGCTTTGTGGCCTTGACCGCCGTCTCGATGCTCCCGTGGCCGGAAATCATTATCACCGCTACCTCGGGAAAGTCCTCTTTCAGCTTTCTCAGCGCTTCGATCCCGTCTATCTGGGGCATCCATATATCAAGGAGTATAAGGTGGGGACGCTCCGTCTCCACAAGCTCCAACGCCTCGGCTCCGTTGGCCGCCGTAAAGACCGCATAACCTTCGTCGGCAAGCGCCCCGGAAAGGGATTTCCGGATGCTCTCCTCATCGTCTACTATCAATATCTTCTTCTTCATGATGTGCTCACGGGAAGGTCTATGATAAATTTGGTGCCCTTGGGCTTGTTGTCCATGACCTTTATGTAGCCCCTGTGGTCGGACACTATCGTGTTTACGATGGTAAGACCGAGTCCCGTTCCGTTCTTCTTCGTGGAATAGTAAGGCTCGAAGAGACGGTTTTTACCGTCGGGCGTAATTCCCATTCCTGTATCCGAAATAGTAAGACGAACCACGTTAAGGTATTTTAGAAAAGAAGTCTCGATTTTGATCTCCCCTTTTCGCTCCTCTTTCTTCTTCCCCTTCTCCTTGTCGATGGCCTCCACCGCATTTTCCATGAGGTTGATAAGAACCCGCTTTATCTGCTCCCCGTCAAGGTTCATTGTCGGTATGTCCTTGTCTTCCTTGAACTTATATATAATGTTTTGATTTGCGTCCTTGTATAGATTCATCGCTTCCTTCACGATCTTGTTCAGATCGTTCGGCTTGGGCTTGGCGGAGGGCATCCTCGCAAAGAGGGAGAACTCGTTTACCAGCGATTTCATCTCGTCCACCTGCGTGATGATTGTCCTTGTGCATTCGTCCAGGACCTCGCCGTCCCCGTCTATATTGTCGAGGTATTTCTTTCTTATCCTCTGGGCCGAGAGCTGAATGGGGGTCAGGGGATTTTTTATCTCATGGGCGATTCTCTTTGCCACCTCCCTCCAGGCGGCCATCTTCTGGGCCTTCATTATCTCGGTTATGTCGTCAAAGACCGCCACCATACCCATGTAGTTTCCCTCCTCGTCAACGAGATCATTCATGTTGGCCATAAGCGTCAATGTCCTGTCTTCCAGGGGGATCTCCACCTGCCTTTGGACGAAGCCCTCCTTGGAGTTCTTCAGGTCTTCGATAAGACTCATGACTATCTTGTAGTGAACGGGACGGAGCACCTCGCCATAGGGACGGTTGATCACCTTCGACGTCTTTATCCCTATCATCCTTTCGGCGGCCTTGTTCACGGTGGTGAGAATCCCGTCCTTGTCGATGGAGATCACCCCCGCCGTCACGTTCCTCAAGATTATCTCCATGTAGCGCCTTCTCTGATCCAGCTCCAGGTTAGAGCTGGACAGTTCGTTGTACGCCCTTTTGAGCCTCCTCGACTGCATCTTAAGGTCCTGGGTCATGTTGTTAAAGGAGTCCACGAGGAGGCTTATCTCGTCCTTGGAGATGACGTCCACAAATACGTCGAGGTCCCCCTCCGCCACCTTTTTCGTCCCGTCAACGAGCATCGAGATCGGGACCGTAATCCCCTTTGCGAGATAGAATCCGAGCCACGTGGCGATAAAGACCACCAAGAGCGCAATCACCGCAAGGGTAATGAGGTAGCTGGTAACGACCGGCTCCTTATAGAGCTTGTTCCTCTTATACTCGTAAAGGAATGTCTCTATCTCCCTCATCTTGGCCATTAGCGATTTCGGCACGAAATTCGCCGTCATGACGATCGACTCGACGGAGTTGCCCCTCTTTATCGGGTAGAGGGCCCAGATAACGTCCCCGTAACCTACTATCTGAATCGTCGCCACCGATTCCCCCTTAAGGGCCTGCTCGAAGACCGACATGTTCAGCCGCTCCAGGGACTTCTCCGGTATATCCTCCCCTACCGACGAGGCGAGCTCCTCCATCTTCGGCGAAAATACCTTTACGAGATCCAGTCCCCTCACCCTGCGCTCCCTCTCGACATACCTCTTCAGCCTTGGAAGTCCCTCCTTCTTGAAATAATTAGAGTTTTCCGCCGCTTCTCCGATCTCCTTTGCCGAATCAAGCACGTTTTCCGTGGAGCTGCTGTAATAGGTCTTTGCTATATCGAGGGAATCCTCGAGGGAGCTCTCTACCTTAATGTTGAAGAATTTGTCCATGCCCCCCGAGAAAAAGAGGATGGCGGCAAAGAACATTATAACGGTCGGAAACAGGGTCAGGCCGGCAAACCCGAGCACCAATTTCGTCCTCAACCTTGCGGCCTTTAGCTGCCTCTTCCTCTCGAAGAAGAGCTTTACGAAATTTCTTATTACGAGGAATATAACGAGAACGAGCAATATAATATTAATGTCGACAAGGGCGATCAAAAGGAGGTTCTCGCCTATCCCGATATCGAGGTTTTTCTGGGTGAGGTAATTGCCGAAAAGGGTCAGGAAGAGGATGACCACGACGGAGACCACGATTATAATCCTCTCCCTGCGCTTTCTCGCTTCCTCGGAGGAGATATTATCCTTCCAGATCCTCTTCGTTCCTATTTTGCCTCTAAATTTCATCACTAAACTGAAAAGAGCCTATTATTTGTACTGGAATTCCTCAACGTACCACTCGGTCTCGAAATCCCACAGGCTGATAAAGAACAGCACGTAGCGGAGGGACTTCGGGATATCGACCTTGTCAAGCTCCCCCTTTATTTCAAGGCGGTACGTCTCGCCTTTTTTAAGCGTCTTTAAAGGGAAAATCGGGTAGTTCCTGACCCGGGCCATTATCAGCTTTGCCTCTTCAAAGTCTTCGACGACGACCGGCCTCATACCGTCCTCCTCCTTGATAACGGTGAACTTATCAAGGAGGGAATCGTACTTTAAGACATGCCTGAAGGTGTTGTTCTCGACGAGGGAGTCGAACCAACCTCCCCTGTGCCTCTTGAGATTGACGTGGAAGGTAAACGCCGTCGTTATCCCGCTCTTCACCGCCTCCTCCATCTCCGGCGTGAAGCACCCTTCGATGTTGAAGTATATGTAGACGTAGCCCCGGTAGGGTGTAACGATGACGTTGGTTATATAGGCCTTCTGTGCGAGGACCCTTGACCCGAAAGGCATTATCAAAAGAAGAGATGTTAAGAATATTACAAGTCGTGTCTTCATTTAGTCAACTGCCCCCTCGACAACCTCGTATCTTCCAGTTTTGGCGAGCTCCTTTAGAAGGAGGTGGTTCAGCTTGTGCCCCGATTTATAGGCGGTGAATTTACCGATAATCGGCATCCCGAAGAGCGCCAGGTCCCCCAGGGCGTCGAGGCATTTGTGCCTCACGCACTCGTCCGGAAACCTAAGTCCGTCAGGATTTAGCACCCCCTTATCGCTTATAACCAAGGCGTTCTCTAGCGTCCCCCCGAGGGCCAGGCCGCGCTCGTGCATGGACTCGACATCCTCGAGGAGGCCGTAGGTCCTCGCCGGGGCTATCTCCTTATCGAAATAATCGGCCGTCACTTCAAACTCCAGCCGCTGCGTCCCCACGTGGGGATTTTCGTACACTATGGTGTAATCGATGTAGAGGCCGCCGTCCCACGGAGAAAGCACCGCCAGGCCGCCGCCCGATTCCACGCCGACCTTGCCCGTAACCCTCGCAAACCTCCTCCTCTCGGCATAATCCATGACGCCGGCGGAGTTCAAGAGGGATATATACCCCACCGCGCTCCCGTCCAGAACGGGAAGCTCCGGGCCGTTAACGTGTACGTTTACGTTATCCACGCCGAATACGGAGAGGACGGCCATGAGGTGCTCCACGGTGGAGATGCTGACATCGCCAGAGGTCAAGGTCGTTGCCAGCATGGTGTTTTTGACCATAGAAAAGTGGGCGGGAATCCTGACCGGTTCGGCCCCGTCCCGAGCGATGAAGGCGATCCCATACCCAGGCGCGGCGGGCTTTAGGGTCACGGTTACGGGACTGCCGGTATGTATCCCCACGCTCGTCGTCGAGGCTTCCCTCTCAATCCCCCTCTGATAAAGGTTCTTATACATATTTGCTATTATATATCCCTATTATGCCCCGTTCAAGCCTTTTCAACAGCCGTCCTCCCCTTTTCGGCATGACTTTCCATCTAACCTTTCCGCTACGGGCTCAATACCTTGGGGTTTTCCGCAATCAGCCCCTTGGAAACAGCTATTTGTGACGTCCCTTCCCTGTAGTAGGCGCCGTCCTCCCGAAACGGGATGAACGAGAGTATCGGATCGGTGAGGTGGATTTTGAGGCCCGACACGAAATCGACGGAGTTTCTCCTGGCCTCGCTCAAGGTTGAGAGGAAGACTATCTTCGAGTAATTCCTCGCCGTGGCCTCACCCATTACGGGCCCCCATATATGCCCCTCCCTCGGCTCCGACCTCTCAAGGACAGACTGTTTGTACGTGAATTTCTTTGAAATGTTCAGGCGGTGCGGCTCCGTCCTGGTCAACGCTGCCAGGATGTAGAGCTTTAAAGGATGGTTTTCCACGAAGTCTATCGACTTGGCGAAGGCGATATGACGGATGTAGCCGTGAAAATCTTCTATCCTCCCCATCGGGGTATCCACTGTAAGTCCGTAGACCCAAAAGGGAATGTAGTAGGGAGTTGAATCGGATTCTCCAATAAATTGAGCGTCCCGCTTCTCAAGCTTCCCCCCACTCTCATCCCAGAGGTTAAGGCACCTCCTGCAGAGAAACAGCGCGTCCATAGATCCGATCCCGATGTCGTCCGCGCAGCTGGGACACCTTAGGGGGAGAAGCCTAATTGAGGGCGCCTTATCCAACGGTGTAGTCCTCCCTTTGTCTGGGTGAAACGAATAGTCTCCTTATTGCCATGAGGAACTTATCCGTCCCGACCGATAGGACGGCAAACACCGACAAGGCGATGGGAATTAATATATAAATTCCGGGAAAGAGGGAGAGGATAAAGGCGGCAAGGGAGAGTATCAAGACGCCGGGCACGGGGTTGAATGCCTTCATCTTTTTCGGTATCCTCGCCCTGATGACGTCTCCACCGAGACCGTCCACAACAACCCGAATCGCCTCCCCGTCGAGGAGAAAACGAACGAGGTATAGGGGATAGTTGATCTGAGATATCTCCTCCGCAATCCGCTCGACCTCAAAATAGTTAATTCTAAACCTCTGCTGGGGCTTGAGGGAGGAGGTAAGGACGGCCCATGCCCTCTCCAGTGCCATCTCCGGGTCCTCGACCGCATCAAAGACCATCCACTTTGCGCTTACAAGGTCTTCGTCAAATACGTGAAGCTTTAACACGCTCGATTTGGTGGAGATACCGAAAGTGCCAAGCTCCGACACGTCCAAGGCGGGGAAAAAGTAATTGATCTCCTTGAATGTGTTTCCATTAACCAGCTTCTTGGGGCTTCTGACTATTATTACCTCGCCGGTCTCGGACACTGTTTCCCTGTAGACCACCTCCCCCCCCTCCTCACCGATGTACAAACCTCCCCCCTTCACCTTGGCCCGATAGACCGGCACATAGACCAGCTTCGCGTCTATAAGGCGGATGCTCCTCTTCTCCTCCTCGCCTTTAGTCCTTGACTTCACGAATTCCCTTACCGACTTCAGGGCATCGGCCCGCCTTATCATCTTCGGGAAATAGAATCGCTTAAGGCCGCCCCCCCCTACGACGATATGGGAGAGGCCGCAGTGAGAGCAGACCACCTTCCTGCTCCCCTCGACAAACGATATCGATCCCCCGCAGGAGGGGCATGTTACCGCTATGGTGAAGAGTCTCTCGGCAGAATCGACCGATCCGATTTGCTGCAGCTCCAATTTCACACCAAAAAAGATTTATGAAAAAAATCCATGTCGTCCAGTAAACAAACGACGGATCACTTCCTCAAGTAAAACCACGAGGCCGCCGAAAACAGGAGGGCGGCGGCGGCCATCGATATGCCCCTTATAAGTATGTCTTCTGAAATTGAAAAGCCCAGGATAAGAAAAGTTGCGAAGGCGGCGGTAAAGAAGATCAGGTGTTTTACCGGGATCTTGTAGGGATCGACCACCGCCTTCGTGTCGGAGTATATCTTTGTTGACTCCCCCACGACGGACGCCCTGTGGCGCTCGCCGTTCTCCCTGTAATCGATGAAGTATATGGGGAGATACACGAGCCAGAGCCTCTTTACCTCCCTCTTCTCATCGTGGGTATCCGTGGTCCAGACTGCCGCCGCCTCGTGACTCACGTCAGGAGTCATCACCTCAATAAGAGACGTGTCCCGGTCGAAGGCCTTGAGATCCCCGGCGGGAATTTTTACAGACGATATCTCGGTGTGGAGCGTCTTTGCCGCGGGCTGGGTCACGGTCTGACCGTTCTCGAAAGAGGCGTGCCATACCGGGAAGAGCTTGAAATCGATCCTTATCTCCTCGACGTCCTCCTCCACACCCGTCCTCTTAAACCACCCCCTAATTACCCCCCTAACCCAGATGTCGTTTCTCCCGTGCCTCAAGACGTAGCATTCGACTGTTCGGTCCCGCTCAACGACGAGGGAGGATTTGCAGTAAGGGCAGGTCAGAAACCGCTTGAACTGATCTATCTTTATCTTTGCCCCACATTGAGAGCATGTGAGTATCATCTATTTTATTTTCGTCAAGACCGCCTGAAAGCAATCCCTCTATATACTGGGGGGGGCGATGAAATCGAACCATATCTCTAAACATCGCCCCCCCTCATTGTAAAGCCGTCTTCGATAAGCTAATATTCCGGGGCTACAAAACCCTTCAATCAAATCCGAAATCAACAGAAAGCGGAAACAGGATATTCCGTCCAAAACGTCGGGCACGGCTCATATCCATTTGTTTCACAATAGACCGCTTTTGAAGGACGACGAGGCAATCGCCCCAATCGAATCAGACCGCTATTCCACCTTCTCCCCGCACTCGGTGCAGAACTTCGTCCCGTCGGGGAGCGTCGCCCCGCACTTTTTGCACTTCGTCTCCTCCCCGACCACCTTGCCGCACTCCGGGCAGAATTTGGCCTCCGGTGGAAGCTCGGCCCCACACTTACCGCACCTGTTGACAACGACGAGCTGTGTCCCGCAGCTGGGGCAGAACCTGGAGTCCAGCTGGACGTTTGCGTGACACTTTGGGCAGTTCACGAATCCCTGCTTCTTGATCGCCTCCGCCGTGGCGCCACCCTCCATCATCGTCTTGAAGATCATTCCGGGCACCATCATCCCGAGACCGGCCCCTACGCCTACCCCCATTCCCGCCGCAGCCCCGGACGCCGCCGTTCCGCCCACACCTCCGCCAACGCCGGCTGCAGCCGCTCCTTCACCCCCCTCGCCAAGCATACCCACGGCCTTTGCGGCCTCGTATTTCAGGAACTCGTTCATGTTGCCGACAACCCCCATGCCTGTGCGCTCGTCGATAATACGCTGTACCTCGTCGGGCGGAGTTATCTCGTTTATATAAAAATCGATCAGCTCGATCCCGTATTTCTCGAAATCGTCCTTTATCCTCACCTTCGCCACCACGGCGAGCTCTCCGTAGTTCTGGGGAAGGTCAAGAATCGTCTTCATATGTTCACCCAGGAGATCGTTCAGGCGCGAGACGATAACGTCCCTCAAATATCCGGATATGCCCTCGGTCGTCATCATCGACTTCGTGGCGACCAGTGTATTTATAAACAGCAAAGGCTGGGTGATCCTCAACGTGTAGTTGCCGTAAGCCCTCAACCTCACGAGCCCGAACTCCTTGTCCCTGAAGGCAACGGGATTTCTCGTCCCCCACTTGAGATCGGTAAAGATCCTCATGTTGAGAAAGATGACCTCACAGCGAAAGGGGCTTGTGTGTCCGAAGGGGAGCGCGAGAATCTTCGTTAAAATAGGGAGGTTCATCGTGGTCAGGGTGTGCCTTCCTGGCCCGAAGACATCAAGTCCCTTCCCGTCCCTGAAGAAGATGGCGGCCTCGTTCTCCCTGACAACAAGCTGTGCCCCGAGCTTCGTCTCCGCAGAGCCGGACTCGGGAATCCGATGAACCATCTCGGTTTCGTCTTCAAAAAAGTATTCGATAACTTCCAAAAATTGAGACATAAGAGGTGACCTCCTTTTATCCTAATTTGTCTTTTTTATGCTTCTTCGCCCTTAAACTGGCCGCCCTTCGTCACGGCGTATTTCCTGTCCTGAACGATCGTCTCCATCTCCGAGATGAAATCCGCGAGGGCGTCTATCTCTCCCTTCAGTTTCTCGTCGTTATCGAGGACCTTGTCTATCTCCGAAAGACGTTTGTCGGTCTCTTCGATCTTGGCCAGCATCTGAAGGTCGTAGTTGAAAAGCGCCTCCAGCTCCTCATCCCTGACCTTGATTCTGTCAAAAAGACCGGAGTAGCCGTGGGCGGCGAACTTAACCGTGTCTCTCAGCTTGTCGAGTCTCCTTGAATAGCGATCGAGCTTTTCCAGACCCTCAAGCCTGCCAGATTCGGCCCCGGCCTCCATGACCTTCATCACGGACCTCTTCAGGCCGTCGAATCTCTCGGCCATATGTTCCCGGATCAGTTTATCGACCTCCCGATCGTTCTCCCTCCTCAGATAGCTGCCGAGGAGCGGGATGAACTCGATAATACCTTCCAATTTCTCAGCAATCCCCTCCGAAATTCCCTCCCAGAATACGCCCTTATCAGGCATGATAACCTCCAAAAAAAATACCTGTAACTTTTGACTTTACTTTCTAAAAAACAGAAAAACGAGACTCAAAATCACGCTGATCAAAATCATCTTGGTCAGTGGAAAGTAGAGGGTAAAGTTCTCCCTCTTTGCGATTATATCCCCGGGGAGCTTCCCCAAAAACGGCACCTTCCCATGAAAAATGAGGAAAAGACCCAAAACTACAATAAGAAGGCCGATTACTACGAGCATCCTCCCTATATCGCCGGTGCCCATAATCCCGACCCCCGACCCTAATGGATCCCCTCAAAGGCGACCCAGAAGGGAGAGATCTCCCCCCTGTGGCTCACCGGGACCATAACAGTGCTTCTCAGCGGTAGATCGACCACCGCAAAGAAGGAGCTGCCGTCGTAATCGAAAACGTAGGCCTTCACCACATAAGGGACTCTCCTCGGCTTTAACCCTATGACAAGGCTCTTCCCCGGCTCGACCCTCCCCATAAAGTAATCGTCCACAACGATGTTTATCGGAACAGGCCCGTGCATCGGCGGGACAATGTCGGTGTCGTTGTAGACCTTCCCTAAAATCAGATTTTCATCCTCCCCGGTTACTCCGGAAAAAGGACTTAAAAGAATAAAAAAGAGCGAAACAAGAAAAAAAGTCAGGAGATAGAGCCACCTCCCCCTATCTCTCAAAGCCAAAAACTTAAATATCATTGCGATTACCTCCCTTTATCCCCATAAGGGCTTTTATTCTCTTGCCGTACCTCTCCTCCTCGCTTATTATGCAGCCGCAGTACTTCTGGCTGTACATACCGCTCTCCCGACAGAGCCTCCTCCCCTCATCCCACCCTTCACGGTAGTCCTCGTAGTGAAAAGGCACCCCCGATCTGGCGGACTCCTCCTCGGCTATCCTGACCAAGACATCGTGGTCCTGGTACTTGCTGAAAAAGAGCGTCGAGGTCACGGCGTCGACCTTTACATCCTCCCCCCTTGCCGCCTCAAAGGCCTCGGACAGCCTTATCCGATAACACGCCTCGCATCTCTTGACATCGGCACAGAGGGTCCTCCTCAGAAAATCGGAGACATCGTAGGCGGCGTTGACAATCAGGGGGGCTTCAACCTCCCTGTAATACTCCACGACCGCGCTCAGCCTTTTCTCAAACTCCGTGAAGGGGTGGATGTTCGGATTGTAAAAAAAGCCCACCACCTCCATGCCCCCCTCTCTGAGCCTCCTCAACGGATAGATCGTACACGGTGCACAACAGGAATGGAGAAGAATCCTTTTCACGTCCCCCCTTGCCGCGATTTTCGTCACCTCAAATAAATTGCATATCCATAGTGATTTTGGAAGTCCTATCTTTTCATGCTTTGAATAAAAATAACAAATTATCTTGGAAATGTCAAGAGCGGTGAGATTCAAGTTAAAGAGATAAAATTCTACCACTTATAAAGACAATAATCCCCCAAAATCGCTTTTATATAACATTTATGCTTGATTTTCCCCAATAAAAATGCTAAAAAGGGAGATGGGCAGGGGCAAAAGCAAATTTGCGTTTGGTCAGTTGGGAACGAGAAAGGGCGAAAGTAATTTTTGCTTAAGCAGGCGGGGGCGATTAGGAGGGAAGGGGCGGAAACAATTTGCGCTTATGCCTTGTTAAAAATAGATTGTAAAATCGGGGAAAGTAACAGATAAATTTATCCCAATCCAAAGAGGGGAGGTGTAACTGCTTGGAGGTTAAAGTTTTCGACAACGACGTAGAAAAGGCGCTGAAAGTTCTTAAGAATAAACTTGCAAAAAGCGGATTCTTCAAAGAGATGAAGGAAAGGCGCTTCTACGAGAAACCGAGTATCAAAAAGAAGAGAAAAAGGGCAGAGGCTAAAAAGAGGGCCGCAAAAGCGATGCGGAGGAGAAAATTTCAATATTAGTAGGGGATCCGCTTCTCTTAATGGATACAAATTAGACAATAGAAACCATCACAAATACCAGAAAATCAATCGTTTCTTCACGATAAGTCCTCTCTTAGGGAGGGGGCCGGAAGAAACAAGTCTTGATTTCTGATATGCCTCTTTATCAAAGAGCGGGTGATAATTTGACGTAAATCGAGAGGTCTTTGCTCCAAAATTCGAAAAGGCTCTTGAGAAGCCTTATGGAACAGGCAGAACAACCATAAATTATTTAAAGGGGGTGTATAGATATTCCCCCTTTTTTCTTTTTTAAGGCAATTTATTAATAACATTGAGATTTCCGAAAATATGTGATAAAAAATTTATATCCCAACATTATATAACCGTTTTAAGGGGTCCATATGTGGGTAAATATCGCCTTAATGTCCCTGATCTTTTTCCTTATTTTTTGTATTTTTTTCAGAAGGAAACTAAAAAAATACGGCAAAGACCTTATCAGAAAATCAAGCCTCAAGGTAATCAGACGCTTCCGCGTGAGACTCGACAGGTTCAAATTAACGAGGAAAAAGTATATTAAGTTCCAGCTTCTTAAGGAGAGGGAAATCTGGGAGGAGATGGAAAGATACGCAGAGAAGAACGGCATTTCCAGGGAGGAGGCACTGGAAAGGGTGGAGGGTTATATCGACGAGATACTCCCCTTTTTCAACATCCTCTCATATTACAAATTCGGTTACACTATTTCTCACTTCCTCTTGAATCTAATCTATAACGTGGTCATCGACAGGGATAATTTTAGAGTTATATCGAAGATTCCAAAAAACAGCGTTGTCATATATATTATGAATCACAGGAGCAACGCGGACTATGTCCTTGTGGCCTACATGCTTGCGGAACATATAGCCCTGTCGTACGCCGTCGGGGAATGGGCCAGGATTTGGCCTTTGGAGTACATATTCAAGAGCTTCGGCTCATACTTCATCAGGAGGAAGTACAGGGAGCCACTGTACCATAGGGTTCTGGAGAAATACGTTCAACTGATCAGCAAAAACGGGATCACCCAAGGGATATTTATTGAAGGGGGACTTTCGAGAGACGGCAGAATCCTTCCCTCAAAGGTAGGCCTTATGGACTATATAATTCGCACTAAATTGGATCCCGATTTTACAAAGGATATACTTTTCGTGCCCACGGCGATAAACTACGACCGCGTTCTCGAAGACATGAACCTGCTAAATGAGATAGCCGGGGCAAAGCCCGAAAAACATGGATTGAAAAAGATCGTCTCCGGGGTGATGTTAATCTTTAAAATCCCAAAGGTCGTCATCAGAAACGGGTTTTTCTATATATTCAAGGGAATCAGAAAATACGGATACACCTCGGTGGCCTTCGGCCCCCCCATCTCGCTGGACCGCTACATCGAGAAATACTGCAGCAACATATTAACGCTCCCGACAAAGACGCGTATTCCCGAAGTCAAGAAATTCGCCGACTATGTTTTAAAGAGGGTCGCGGCGGTAATCCCGATAACGCCGGTGCCGTTTTTGGCCTACGCAATCTTAAAAGACGGCAGAAACAGGATCCCGGAGACGGACCTCATTAAGAGCATGACCGAGATAAAAAAGGAGCTTATAGCCAAGGATGCAAGGATTGTTATGGGAAACGATTTCCTTGATTTGATTAAGGAGAAACAGAAAATAGAGGAGATGGAACAAGACCGTACGATGGAGCTCGTCAACTTCGAGTACGGCGTAATAGAGATCGAGGAGATGCAGAAGAGCATGGATCTCGCCCTTGAGGTGCTGAGCCTGAGAAAGATCGCCAAAAAGAAAAAGGGGGAGATCAGGATAAATCCTGACAGAAAGGACATCCTCGATTACTACAGCAACTCCATAATCCACCTCTTCGAGTCATTTTAACCCCGGAAACGTCTCTCCTTAAAATAATGGAAGATGCGGGATTTTAAATGAGATAAAATATTTACCCTTATTGGGGGAATAAACATGAAAGTTTTTAAAATCACATATGAAGATGGAAAGGTAAAGAGGCTCGAATCGGAAGACCAGACCTTCAAGGTGGGAAGGGCCTCAAACAACAACATCGTCATCAGAAACGATAAGGTCTCCAGAGAGCACGGACACTTCACGGTCGGCGGGGGGATGGTGACCTATTTCGACCGGAGCAAAAACGGAAGCCTGGTCAACGGGGAGAAGGTCCACAACTCCGGCGTACACCTAAAGATCGGCGATGTGGTGGAGCTCCCAGGCGCCAGGATAGAGTACAAAGGAGACGACATGAGGGACAAGGAGGCGCCGCCGACAGTCAGCCTTGCGGCTCCGATTATCGCCGCCGTCTCGTTTCTCGTCGTGCTTTTAGGAGTAGCCGCCCTGATTTACTTCTTCGGCTACGCAAAAAGGCCGCAATACGACTCCCTGAACTGCTGCAAGATCAGCAATTTTCAGGCCGGGGTAATCACGATCGACCCCATGGGAAACGCCACCGTCTTTGAAAGCCCGACGATACCCCGAATTCCCGACACGAAATTCGGCGTCTACTTTCAATACGAAAGCAAGAGCGAAAAGCCCATCAAGTATCACCAGGAGATGCTCTACCCATATCTGCCGGAGAACTGGGAAACTTGGATAACCGACGAGGGTATATTCCAGCTTTTCCCGTCGGAGAACCGGGGCGTATTCAGCACAACGCTGCCCGCCGAAAAGACCAGCTTCACAAGAGTCGTCACACTGGATGCCCTCTACCCCGTAGGGACACAGACGTGGAAGATATACCTCGACAACGAGCTTTATAAAACCGTATCGTTTACGGTCGTCGCCCAGGAGCTGCCACCGGCGCCGGAGGAGAAGAAGGAGGAGCCGGAGGAGGAGGTGAAGAAGCCGCCGGTAAAGAAGAAGACGACGCCAAAGGTTGAGGAGAAGGAAATTCCACCTATAACTCCTGAAGACGGAACGGGAACAACCCCCGATGATGGTACAGGAACGACCCCCCCGGACGGAGGCGGCACAACATCACCCTACGGCGGCGGGACCACGGACGATTCCCAGAATAGGAGTCTGCTAAGGCTCCTCTTCCCCTGGATGCGCTGAGACTATTTGCGCACGGGGCTGATTTCATAGCTGTAATTCCATTGGGAAGCGGGAATCCATACAAAAAAGTACTGTGATTCCCGTGTTTATACTGTCATTCCCGTGAAAACGGGAATCCAGAAAGATATCAACTGGATTCCCAATCAAGTTGGGAATGACAGGATAGTGGATTCCCAATCAAGTTGGGAATGACAGGATAGTGGATTCCCAGTCAAGCTGGGAATGACAGAATGATGGATTCCCAATCAAGTTGGGAATGACAGGATAGGGGGCATTCCTCAAAAATAAATTGTCATTCCCGTGAAAACGGGAATCCAGATTAATATCGACTGGATTCCCAATCGAGTTGGGAATGACAGAATAGCGGGAATCCAGAGAAATATCGACTGGATTCCCAGTCAAGCTGGGAATGACAGGATAACGGGAATCCAGATTAATACCATCAGGAAATTCAAATGATCCTCCTCTTTGAAATATTGAGCTTCGCGCTGACTGGCGCCCTCATCTTCCACAGCGTGAAGGTGAGGGGAACCGCCTTCACTATCCTCTTCTTCGTCACGGGGGCGGTCCTCGGGATATTGCGGGAAAACGTCGTCGCGCAGGTAACCGACCTCTACTCGTACAACCCGTCCGCTTTCACCTTCTGGATAGGGGCGGCTCCGCTGGTCCTCGCCGTCTTCTGGTCGTTCACCACGTACATCTCCATGACCCTCTCGGAGAGGCTCGTCCACGGCGACTTCGTCGAGGGGAAGAGGCTCGTACCGATTCTCCTCGTCTCGATGGTCTTCATGGGGGCGTACGCCGCCATGAACGAGGCGATGGCCTCCGTCTTCCCGATGGTCATCTGGAAACTCCAGCCCGCCGCAACGATCTGGGGGGGCGCGCCGATCATGGTCGTCTTCGGTTACGGGGGGCTCGCCCTGATTTTTCTCACTGGCGTATACATCATCCAAAAGAGGCGGTGGAGGGTCTGGGTCAAGGTCGTCGTGGGTGTTTTAAGCACCCTTCTGATGATCCCCCTCCACCTCGCTTGGATAGCAGGCGTCAGGGCTGTAATAGCCAAGGCGGTGACCCTGCTGTGACTTTTTTATGCCGGGATTCTCGCAAACGGCGGGCCTTCTCGCCTTAACATTCTAGATTTATCTCTTGGGAAAAAACATGCCCCGATTCGTGACGATGGGAGAGCTTCTGATCGACTTCATCTCCACCGAGAGGGGATTCTCGGTGGGGGACGCGCCCGCCTTCGCCCCCGTCGCAGGGGGCGCCCCCGCAAACGTCGCGGTGGGTATCTCAAAGCTGGGCGGGGACGTCGGGTTCATCGGCAAGGTCGGGGACGACCCCTTCGGCAGAAAGCTCAAAAACCTCCTCGATCAAAACGGCGTCGACACGACCGGACTTTCGTACTCCGCCGAGGCGAGGACGATGCTCGCCTTCGTGAGCCTGACCCCCGACGGCGAGCGGGACTTCGTCTTCTTCCGCCACCCGTCGGCCGACATGCTGATAACGAAATCAGACGTCCCGGCGGACTGCCTCAAGGGGATTTACGCCTTTCACTTCGGCTCCATCAGCCTGATATCGGGCCCATCCAGAGAGACGACCCTTTATCTAATAAACGAGGCCAAGAGGCTGGGCGCCATCGTCTCCTTTGACCCGAACGTCAGGATGTCGCTCTGGCCCGACAAGACGATAGCGGTTCACGAGATAAGGGGGGTAATCCCCCTTTCCGATATCGTGAAGCTGTCCGAGGAGGAGGTGCACTTCATCACAGGCAAAGCCGACCCGAAGTCCGCTGCCAAGGAGATCCTCACGATGGGGCCGAAGCTGGTCGTCGTGACCAAGGGGAAGGACGGCTCGGTGGGGGTCACGGCGCGCTACGGCGTCGAGGTGCTCGGGTTCGACGTATCGACGTCGAGCACGGCCGGGGACACCACAGGCGCCGGGGACGCCTTTACCGCCGCCATGCTGTGGAAGATGTTTGACCTGAACGTCGCCGACCTCTACGCTTTGTCCGACCTTGAGATGATAAACATCTTCAGGTTCGCCAACGCCGCCGGCGCCATCACCACGACCAGGCGCGGCGCCATCCCGGCGCTCCCGACGGTCGACGAGATCGATTCGTTACTTACGCTCGATCGAGGCGGTAAGGGTGAGGGATTCAACACGTGATAAAGTGTACAAACGTAATAATCATGTATAAAAGGGAAAGGGGAAGGCCAAAGATATTGGAATCAACTGGATGAAAAAGGTTGGAGATGCGGAAATCGTGATTCTGATAATTATGGAAAACCTGCTAAAGATCAATCGGGGAAGCCAACATTTGAGGAAAGGTTTACTTCTGTATTGTTAGGTATGTTTTTTGATCTTGATAAAAAGTGAAAGCTTTAACTATATTGAAATTTCTAATCTCGTTAGAAATGTAATATGCCATATCTCTGTTCCCCCACACACACAAAACCCGCCCCAGCGCCCGAAACCCGGGGACGTATGCCCAGCCCTGCAGATAAGAGGGCGCGGGTTATCTTGAGGGCCGAATACAACCCCGCCCTGTTCAGTGAGCGGAGGTTCACGGCTCCTGTCCCCTTGGTTCCCCACCGCTAAATTCGAGTCCCCGTCGTCCTAAAATCTGTAATGGACCCCAAAAAGTAGACAAGGGGGATAGTTGGATGTAAGATGGTACTGTTCTCCAAATTAGAAAGGAGAGGCAATGCC